>NZ_JBFSRZ010000079.1:0-13499 GCF_041466065.1 Vibrio sp. 10N.239.312.C11 | reverse complement strand
TCATTAGTGATTGTACTCACTTAACTCAGTGTCCAAAACTGCTGGTGCGGATCAACTCAGCAGATCGGGATAGAGTGTTTGAGCGTGTTCAATCAGTCGATTGAAGTTGTCGAGATAATAAGTAGGGGAGAGCTGAGGAGTGGTTTCTATCTTCAATGGATTAGTCGCTTGATACAAAAAGAGCCTAACCCTAAGGTTAAGCTCTTTCTATTTTTAATCAATCGAGAACTGAATTAAGCGCTTGCTTGCTTAAGTTTTGTTGCTTTCGCTTCTGAGATTGGTTTAGTCACGATAGCTAGAACAATACACACGGCCATCATAGCAGCAGAGATTGTGTAAGCTAGGCCGTAACCTTCGCCATTCGTCATTGAGTAACCAACAACCGCAGCACCGATAGCACCACCAATACCCCATGCCGTGTAAAGCACGCCGTAGTTAGTACCGTAGTTTTTCAGGCCGTAGAATTCCGCAGTTAGTGTTGGGAATACTGCTAGAAGTGTACCGTAACCAACAGCTGCGATAGCCGTACCAATGATTAGCGTGAATTCAGAGTTGAACGTAGCGAATAGAGCCATGTTCGCGCCTTGAAGGATGAACGCTAGAAGTAGAGTACGTACGCCACCGATTTTATCTGCAAGCATACCTGCAGCAACACGACCGCCTGAGTTGAATACAGCAAGGATAGACGCTAGGTAAACCGCGTTTGGTAGGTTCGCTTGAACGCTAGCAATCGTAGTGATGTTGCCGATGATCATAAGACCAACAGAAGCAGCAAATGCGTACATGATCCATAGAGAGTAGAACTGAGGAGTCTTCAGCATTACTTTCCATGTTAGGTCTTCAGTCTTCTTAACCGCTTTAGGTGCTTGGCCTTCTTTTACTTTAGGCTCTGCTGGCGTGTAATCCGCTGGTGGGTTGTTGATCGTTGCCGCTAGAGGTACTGCGATTGCAAGTACACCAACACCAAGAATCATAAAGCTTGTTTGGATACCCATGCTATCGATTAGCGCAGAAGTTAGTGGTGCTAGGTAAATAGCAGCAAGACCGAAGCCTGCAGCGATTAGACCGTTAACCATACCTTTCTTAGAAGAATGGAACCATTTCATTGCAGATGGAGAAAGACATGCGTAACCGAAGCCGATACCAGCACCTGTCATCACGCCAAACGTTAGGTTTAGCATCATAGGAGTCGTAGCGAAACCAGAAGCAATCATACCTAGGCCAGTAAGCGCTGTACCAAGAATAAGGATCTTACGTGGACCCATACGGTCTTGTAGGATGCCTGCAACAAGAAGACAAACAGAGAATGTGATAGTTGCAATAGCGTAAGGTGAAGATGCTTCTGCTGCACTCCAACCAGCTTCAGTCACTAGCGCCTTGTTAAATACACTCCAAGCATACAGGATGCCAAGACAAAGGTTGATACAGAAGCCTGCTAGCAGGATACGTGATGCTTTATCAATCTTGCTCATTTTTATTCTCAGTTTTGTCGTTGGTCAGTGGTGAGCCACTGAACTAAAGACGGGTTATTGTGATTGTTTCTTCAAAATTAGTTTGCGTTTATCAACAGACAACGCAAAAGAGCGCGGATTATAACCAATAAAAATGTGATTGGAATCTCTTTTTCCATTTTTGGTAAATAAACCCAAGATTGTTAATGGGTTGTTTTTTGTTGGTTTGTAAGTTGTTTTCAATACCTTTCTATTTTGTTCTTTTTAGCGTGGCGGGCTTATTTTTTAAGGGGTTCTTCGATACACATTTCAGATTGTCCACGTATCCCGTGCGGATATCACAGAGTTACGAATTATTTTAAATATTTTCCAAGGTTAATTTTGTGTAACAAAACAAATCGAAATGACGCTTTATTCATATGAGACAAGGGTTAACGGAGGTTTATAAAAAACAACATGTTAAATGATTGTTAAATTGGGTTTTTTTTAGCATCTTTGCTTACATTTTGTTCAACTTGAGGGGTTGTGTTGCCGAAAAAAAGTGGGAAAATAGCACGCAAACTGAGATTCCAAATTTGAAAGGATGCGTTTCCAACCTATGGTGAGGCGAGTATTATGAAACTGTTTTTAATTTTATTGATGTCAATTTCTGGTGGTGTAGCGGCAGCTGACCATATTCACTCTTTCCTATTCGGCTTCTATATTGCGGCGTTAGCAGTTGGTAGTTGTTACTGGCTTGCATTTCGCAGTACGCGTTTCCCACAGTTGGCATTAATGCTATTGATGTGTGGCTTTTTTGCAAAAATTGCAGTGACCGTTATCGGTGTTTCTTGGGGTATCTCAAACGATATCATTCAATCGCCGTTCATTTTCTCATTGTCATACCTTTTCTTCTTGGTCGTAGTGACTTACGTTTGGTTTGCATACCGCGATAAGTTGACGCTTAAAAAGCGTGCTAAGCAGGTAGAAGAGTCTCGCAAGCAAGCCGCTGTATAATTCAGAATTCTAAAAAGGAGCCTTCTTCGGAAGGCTCTTTTTGATCTGGCCTCTCTTAACTCTATTATTTGGTTATGATTGCAGATAAAAGAAACCCCAGTATGGTGACATACTGGGGTTTCTTGTTATTTATCTATTATCTAGCCGCTATCATTTAGCAAAGACCGTTCTTAACGCGTGTTACTTCTTCATCAACTTCGCTAGATCGGCGAAAGGGTTGTGGGTCGCTGATTGGTGGTCGTCTAAACGAGCCTTGGCATCAACGCCATAACGGTCATGGTCTGTGTATTTTGAGTGTTCATGATCGTGACAGTAAAGGCACAATAGTTCCCAGTTACTTCCGTCTTCAGGGTTGTTTGTATGGTCGTGATCGACGTGGTGAACGGTCAGCTCTCTTAAGTTCGAGTAAACAAATTCACGCGCGCACTTACCACAAACCCATGGGTACAGTTTCAGTGCTTTTTCACGGTAGCCTTTCTCTTGGCGAGCGTACGCTGCACTCGAGCCAGTGTAATCAGAAGACATTGCCAAATCCTTATCAATTGTAATCTCCCGATTTTATCACAGCTTTCTTTAACCTGTAGGCATGTCGTGACTAAATCATGTTTCGTACTAACCGTTATGTGGCTTAGGTTTGATTGGACACTTATCTTTTACGTGTGCTATCTCATAAAGCAGGTTATTTCTTTCTGGAATAAGCCATGCTTAACAGTTTGAAAAGAAATTGTATTTAGGGGTTTTAACCAAGGGAGCGTGACCTAATATCAGTTAAAGCTAACCTATATTAATAAGGAAATATCATGTCAGAACAATACACACCGCCAAAAGTTTGGGTTAACGATACTGATGGTGGTAACAAGTGGGCAAATATCAATAGTCCTGAATCTGGCGCTCGCTTTGATAAAGAGCTTCCTGTTGGTGACCATGCTTTTCAATTGTATTCTCTTGGTACACCTAACGGTCAAAAAGTCACTATCTTGCTGGAAGAGTTGTTAGCGGCAGGTGTTAAAGAAGCTGAATATGATGCGTATTTGATTAACATTGGTGAAGCTGAACAGTTCTCTTCTGGTTTTGTGAGGGTTAATCCAAATTCCAAAATACCGGCACTCGTTGATAAGTCTGGTGCTGAAGATGTGAATGTTTTCGAATCGGCATCTATCTTGATGCACTTAGCTGAAAAGTTTGGTCACTTCTTACCAAAAGAAGGGGCAGCGAGAACACAAACCATTAACTGGTTGTTCTGGGCTCAAGGTTCTGCGCCATTCCTAGGTGGTGGTTTTGGTCACTTCTACGCTTACGCGGATGAAAAGCAAGAGTACCCAATTAACCGTTTTGCGATGGAAGCTAAGCGTCAGCTAGATGTGTTAGACAAACAGCTCGCCAATAACGAATTTGTGGCGGGTGACGAGCTAAGCATCGCTGATATCGCAATTTGGCCTTGGTATGGCAACCTTGTACTAGGAAAAATCTACGATGCCGCTGAGTTCCTACAAGTTGAGTCTTACACCAACGTTGTGCGCTGGGCGAAGCAACTAGAAGCGCGCGAAGGTTTCCAACGAGGTCGAGTAGTGAACCGTTCATTCGGCGAAGAGTGGGAGCAAGTACCAGAGCGCCATTCCGCAGAAGATATCGACCGTGTTTTAAAGCTTAAGCCTTAGTTTTTTTGGAACGTGTTTTTGGGCAGATATACCCTATCGGTCTTAATGTTAATGGCTAATTGAAATGCTGTATCTCTAACGAGGTATGGCATTTTTTTGTATTAGGTACTGGAATGTTTCGCAGTTGGAATAAGGATCTCAAATTTGTTTTTTATTTAAAATTCAATTGCTTATTGGTGGGCGCTTTTATCGTTAAGACAAAAAACAATAGTCATCGAGGTGGAGTAAATCGATAAGATAGCGGTCCATTTTAAACTACGATTAACATCGCTCAATGAAAAAAAACATAATTGCGCTTGCTATCATATCCACGGCTCTTTCAGGATGTAATGACGATTCACGAACCTATGGTGGCACCCCTGACACATTGCCTCCAGCGGACATCATTCCACCAACGGATATTCTTCCGCCGACTGACATCATTCCACCAACGGATATTCTTCCGCCGACTGACATCATTCCGCCAACGGATATTCTTCCGCCGACTGACATTATTCCACCTACAGATATTATCCCCCCAACAACTTACATCGGTTCACTGTTGTCGAGCGGGGCGTTTGTGTCTGGAGATGTGTACTGTGACGGCGTTCATCTTGAAAACGGAACGTTCAGTGTTAAACAAGGCGTGAGTTTTAGTTGTACCTTGGGTCACCTTACTTTAGGTGATTTCACTGCTCCTTTCCCTGAGATAACAGAGTTCACGATTTCAAATGATGGGCTTAACGCGGCATTTGAGTTGACAGAATTACACGGAGACAACGTTACTAAAGTACTCGAATCAATTGATGTTTGTGAGACAGAAAGTGCTATCTGTTTAAAAGAACTGGATGCTTTTGATATTGAGGATGTGTTCTCGCAACTTGATGATCAAGATGCTGTCGATGCATACTTTTCATCGAAAGAAGAAGAATCTACCGATGAAGTAGGTAAGGCTCCTAGTTCACACGTAGACACAACTGTTGTTCCTGCGGTTGACCCTAATGCGGACAATAACCTTAACGCTGGTTTTGTTTCTGCAGACGCGGAGTCTACCTATGCTTATAAGCCAAGTGTTGAAGGTAAGGTGTTAACTCGCAGTAAGCTTACAGATGCTAATGGTACGCCGATTTCTGGGATCAGTTTCTTTTCGGCTAACGCGACGGGCGTGACGGATGAAGAGGGAATCTTTGAGTACCTGTGGGGTGACAGAATCGCTTTTGGTATTGATACGTTTGAGTTTGGCTCCATTACGGGTAATCAGATTGCTTATCAATTGTCTGATGTGACCAATAATGTGGTAGAGAAAGCGAATATCCAGTCATTACTAGAGCGCTACGCGGTTGATCATCTAAGTCATTATGAGATATCTGAAGAAGTCCAAGATACCTTTTCAAAGTACCCTAACGTTATAAATGAACTGATTAACCTAACTCTGCCAAATGGGGGATTAATAGAGGGTACAGATTTTGAACTTCCTAATGAGTTTGTTGGTCAGTTTAGCCAAGGGTTAACGGCAGTAATCGATGAGCAGCTGCGCCAAACGCCTCAGTTTATGGATTATGTTCGTCAACCTGCCGTTTTATCTATGGATTCTGGTCAGTATGTAACAGAGTCTCTGCAGCAAATCTTTCACAACGTCACCACATTCCATGTATTCAATGATAATGGTAGCTTTTACGGTGCAACGGGTTATACCCGTGGTATGCGAGCTCTGAATATATCGAACAGAGCATTCCCTGTGATGATGCCAAGAACTGATAAAAACCGTGAGCTTTACTTTGGTGAGCAACAGGCCTGGACTCGTGAAGGCAAGCCTTACATCGCACAACACCCAAGCATCTCGATGCCGCCGATTCCTTTAGTCTCTGAAGACAACGCGACTTATGGTTTTCCATTCGTTACAGCAGGCGAGATAGGCAAAGGTAAGGTCGTGTTCATGGGTAATGGCTTATATCCAAGTATTCTGTCATGCCCTGAAAATTATTGGGCCAATCGAACATTGCATATCGATAGCAACAAACAACAGTGCACTGTTTCGACGTTCGAAAACCTACTGCATGATGACCAAGGCAGCATGAGGTCGTTTTTCTCGAACTTGTTTGAGTGGTTCAATAATGGTCTGCCTATTGCTGGGATGAATGCAGTCACCAATATTGACCAAGCTTATTCGGCTTATCACCACTCCACAATGGGTAAGCAGTACACGTTTTTTGTTAGTCCTCAGTATGGTTTTGCATCAGTAGAAAAGCGCGGTTCAGGTGACTTTGATGGTTTGGATGCGAGCACCACGCCTATTTTGATCCTTCAGGCATACCCACCTAAGTTGGTTCAAGATGGCATGACTAACCAGTTTGTTGCTGACTTGGATAACCCTAACTTAAACCAAGACGATATTACGGCTCTTATTAACTATGTTAATGACGGTGGCAATATCTTGTTTATGGATGCGATTCAAACGACTAACCCTGAACCTATTGGACGCTTAGCGGACGCCGCGGGTGTATCTCTAGGTGGTGAAAACGTTACGCCAACAAACCAAGCTTTCTGCGGTAGCTCTTATTACTGCCAAGCGCCGTATCCAAATCTTCACGTGAAGAGTGAAAAGGAAATGGTGGTTCTTGAGCGTTTTCAAGATAACCAAGGAGAGCCTCCGTTCACGGTAAATCAAGATGGTACGGTTGAGTGGATTGAAGATGAATCCAAAATCAAGTTTGAAATCCCGACTTATGAGGTTGCTAAGTTAGACGCTGAAGGGAAGCCAGTGCTTGATGCGTCTGGTGTAACGGTAATGGAGGCAAAATCCGCACGTATCTTTGTTGAATCTGTAGCAGAGCGTGAAGCGGCGATCAAAGAACTGCAGTCGGCATTCGTTGGCACTGAGCTTTGTCAGAACGAGTATGAATACGAATTTAACTGTATAGAGACTCGTTCTGGAGACGGTGTGACTGTTCGCGGTGCTTATCATAGAGCCGATTTCGATCGCTATGAAGTGAGTAAAACCATTGTCGACAGTATGGTGAAAGCAGCGAACTTGGGTTCTAACTTTACAGCGCTCTACGAGCACGAGATTTACTATCGCACGAAAGGTACTCAAGGTAAGCGTCTGTCTAACAGCGAATTGAATCAAGCGTTTGATAACCTGTCTGTTTGGATGTGGAATGACAACGCATACCGATTTGAAACAGACATACAAGATGAGTTGGGGTTCAAGCAAGCTGTTCAGTTCCTTAACTGTTATACCGAAGACTTACATCAAACAGATACACTAGAAGCACAGTGTCCTGTTGACCTAAAAGCGTCGTTAGTCGCTAATGGAATGATACACGGCGAAGGTGAGTTATCGGGACAGTTGAATCCGAGCTATCCATTAAATTACATGGAGAAACCTCTGACTCGCATTATGTTGGGGCGCTCATTCTGGGATCATGAAATCGTTGTTGATACCACAATGTATCCGGGTCGAACTTCAGGTGCATCTTCGTCAAGTTCGGTTCTTATCCAAACAGATGGCAAGGGCGTCACGTATTCGGCTGGGAACAATCAATCGACAGGTTTATGGGCTCCTCAGCTACAAGATGTGACGATTAGTCATGGTGTCGCTGCAACGATTACTGTAATGATGGCGGATGATCTTACAGGTAAGCCGAATCACGAAACGAGTTTGAAACGCCCTCCACGTATGCAAACCAGCTTTGACTACAATGGATCGAGCTTAACTTTCAAGGTTCCATATGGTGGCCTTATTTACATTCAACCGAAAGTAAAAGGGCTTGGTGAAGTCTCGTTTAGCATTGAGGGCGCGTTAAAAGCTGCTTGGTGGAAAGAGGGACAGTGGATTAACACTATTCAATCGGCAGACGCACCAATTGCAGAAATCGATACGGGTTCATTTATTTACACTACACCAATAAGGAATCTAGAATCCGCTGATTTGAACCAATTCGCAACAGATATGAATCGATTCGCTGAAGCTGCAAGTGACTTCTACGGGCGTGATGAGAAACAAAGCACTGGTTTACACCGTAGGTTCACTTATCCAGAACTGAAGGCGTTCCGCCATCGTTTTGTGAATGACGTGCAGATTTCGATTGGTGCTGCTCACTCTGGTTACCCAGTGATGAATTCAAGCTTTAACGCAAATCGGACATACATTCCAACCAACCCTGTGAACGACTGGTTGTTGTGGCATGAAGTTGGTCATAACTTAGCATCAGCTCCTTTCCTAGCGGCTGGTAGTACAGAAGTGACCAATAACCTTCTTGCGTTGTATATGCAGGAGTTAGAGGGGCGCAATGCAAACCCTGAAATGGATCGTATTAAATCGGATATTAAGAAAGCACCTAAATGGCTAGAGCTTAATAATGAACATGCGTGGTCACATGGTGATGCAGGTTTACGATTAGTTATGTTTGGTCAGCTAAAAATCTGGGCAAAATCGAATTTTGCAATTGATGATTGGTATACACGCGGCGCAAGCCAATCTGATGTGTATGGTGAAGATGAAGGCTGGAACATGTTCAAACTTATGCACCGTAAAGCTCGAGGTGATACAGAGGGTGATGCGGTTGAAAACTATTGTAGTGCCAAAGATACTGGGCTAACCGGTGGCGACTTAATGATGGTATGTAGCTCCTACGCTTCGAACTATGACTTAAGTGATTTCTTTGTTGCTTGGAACGTGGGAGAAACCTCGATGACTAATGCTGATGGCTCGAAGTCTTATAGTGGCGGAATTAGCTCTAAAGGTCTTAGTGCGGTTGAACAGTTAAAACTAGAGAAACCAAAGAACAGCCCTTTGAATGTTGATTCAATTTACTAACGCTAATTCTTGCTAAGGCATTTTACAGCTAAAATATAGGCGCCACACTTAAATTACGTGTGGCGTTTTTGTTGCAATGTTCTAGAAACTTTCAGCTAGATCAGCCTTCTACATGATGTTTAGTACTTCGGCTGCCATTGGTTGGCTGTCCTTGCTAGAGAAAGCAGGTTAAACTGTTCGCATCATAATTCTAAAGGATGGTGCCATGTACCACGGTCATATCTATTTCCCTCTGCGCTTTGCAGAGCAGGCAGAAACACTGCGTCAGAAAATTCTATCGGAACGTAAAGATGTGTTAGAGACTTTCCCATTAATCCAGCGTTTGGTTGGGCCACATAAAATGCCGATGTTTGAGATTCACTTTGCGAACAAAGAGTCGGGCATTGTGGAATGGCTTGAAAAAGAACGCGGTGACATGTCGGTGCTGATTCACCCAGTAACCGGCGGTGAAGAAACTCTAGACCATACAGTACGTGCGACTTGGCTTGGTCGCGAGCTTGGTGTATTCGAAGATACGCTGACTAGCTAATTCAATTCTGCGCCCGACAGTGAGTACCTAACAATCTAACTTAGTAACTTAGTAACTTAGTAACTTAGTAACTTAGTAACTTAGGTGCTGTCGGGTGTGTCAGCGCACAGATCGTTTTGCTCATCGTCTTCTTGCCGAAATTCTAGCTTCTCCAGCTATTCCCCAGTAACAGCGATACCGCTACCGACACGCCTAATGCGATTAATATATTAGGTAAGTAAAGACCCCAAATCGCGACACAAACCGCCACGGTTACCACAGCCCACAATAGTGTTTCTAGAATCCAAGTGCCCATAACATTACTCCTAACTAGATTGTGCGATTAGCATAACCAAGCAAGGGTAAACTTTTGGTCACCATCAATTAAGCATCTACAGAATTACCTTAACGTTGAACTCATTGTTGTGAGTTTCATGAGTAAACTGCCAACCTTGGTTCTGACAAACGCGATCAATGAGCTCTAGGCCGATACCAAAAGAGGTTTGCTGTACTGAGTCGTTTGCTAGGTTTTCATCTTCCAAGCGGTTGATTACCTCAAACTGATGTTCTGTCAGTGTGATGCTGATATCTCCGCTGCCACCATGCTGAAATGCATTTCGGATTAAGTTGGTGAGCACAACCTCAGTTAATTCACGGGGCAGGGTATGTTCTTCTTGCTCAACCTTGGTTTGAATGTCCACTTCTTTGTTTTTTAAAAGATAACGTTGGCTTTCGATAATGTTATTGAGCAGGGGAGTCAGCTTGATTTGCTCATAGTTGGTTTCCATCTCGTTATTACGGCTCATCCATAGCAGAGTTGTCACTAAGGCTTTCATGTTGGTGGCTGAGCGTTGGATTCGTGCGACGGCTCGTTGGCCGCTGTTGGGAATACTTTCAGACAACCGCACCAGCATATCGCCACTGGCTGAAATAGTGGCAATCGGTGTTCTTAACTCGTGGCTAGCTGCTCTTAAGAAAAAGCTCTCACGCTCATTGGCCTGTCGTTCGCCTTGAACGCTTTTAACCAGTTGCGAAGCCAACTTATGGATCTCTTTATACCGAAACTGAGTCAGCCCTTCAGTGTCGTCCACATCCAGAGATTCAGACCATTTTGATAGCGTAATAATCGGTTTGGTGACTCGGTGTATCAAAAGGCGAATGATCAAAAACACCAAGAGTAAAAGGGCGCCGATGGCAATGAAGGCATTGTTAATTTGGTTCACGGAATCGGGTGGGTTGAGCTCGAACAGATTCAAGTAGATGGCTTCATCGTACTCAGAAATGATGTACAAGGCTTCGTCTTTACCAGAAACTTGATGTTTGGCGGCATAGAGGTATTGCCCTGATTTATTGTTAGGTGAAGGCTGGTAATGATCATAAATAGCGTCGTTATCAAACGCTTTCCAATCAAAGGCTTGTTGAAATTTAGCGGGCAGCTCCGAATAGGTTAGAAAGGCTTGGAATGTCGGGTTTTGATAGTCTGGTAATTGCCCTGTTTCGATGTAACGTTGTTCTGCGACTTCCAATTCATACAAGAATCCATATTTTGCCGATTCATTAAGGCCAATGTGGTAGCTCTGTGAAACCATCAAACTGTAGATGGCAGTCAGTAACACCACTATTCCAAATAAATAGAGATAGATGTCGCGCTTAATACTGACTCGATTCATGTTCGCGTGTTTCATGATGGCTCCTCATGCAAGACAACACCAATACCATGAACTGTGTGAATCAGTTTTGAGTCAAAGGGCGCATCAACCACTTGTCGAAGCTTAAACAGGTGCGCTTTCACGCTGTCAGAGCTTGGCATTTCGTCTTCCCATGCTTCTTCAAGCTTGGCTTTGCTCACCACGTTAGGGCTGTTTCGCACTAACATCACAAGCATTCGCCAACAGACTGGGGACAGCTTCAATAGCTTGCCGTCTCTAAGGGCTTGGTGCTTGTCTAAGTCCAGTTTGAGATCTGCCACAGACAGTGACGTCACCGATCCTTGAGAGCGACGTATCAGCGCCATAAGCCGTACTTTCAGCTCTCCCATCGCAAAAGGTTTCACTAGATAGTCATCCGAACCCACTTCGAACCCAGCGATTTTGTCTTGTAATGTGTCCCTTGCCGTTAACATAAGGATAGGTGTCGTGACACCTTGTTGGCGAAGAGATTGACAGACATCGAGCCCGTCCATTTTGGGCATGTTGATGTCCGTTAAGATGATGTCATAACGCCCCTCTAACGCAAGATTGAGTCCTGCGCTGCCATTGTAAGCAAAATCGAATTCGAAACCGTCGAGTTCCATATAGTCTGCAATGGCTTCTGCTAAGTCGCTGTCGTCTTCAATCAGCAGGGCGTTAATGCTCATAAGTGTCCTTACTTTGTTTCTCGTTCTCTTTTCCAAGCCCAAATAGGCGGCTGAATAAGAAGTTGTAATCGGTAGTTCCAATTTGGCGCATGCCATAACTGTTGGCATAGTTTAACGTAGCCGTGGAAATATACCTTAAATGGGTTCACAGAGTTGATTCTCGGGAACACACCGTATCTGACTTCTTCCTCTTCTTTAGCGAAGGTGCCGAACATACGATCCCAAATGATAAAGATGCCAGCATAGTTCTTATCAAGATACTGCTTGTTGGTCGCGTGATGCACTCTATGGTGTGAAGGCGTATTAAACACCGCTTCAACAGGGCGGGGTAGGCGCTTAACGGTTTCGGTGTGCAATAGCGTTTGATAAAGCTGCACAAAGGTTTCACACATCAGAACCACAAACGGGTTAAAGCCGAGCAGAATCAACGGCAAGTGGAAAAAGAACGGGAAGAACCAATCTAAAGGCCCGAATCGGTAAGCGACAGAGATATTAAAGTAAGGCGAGCTATGGTGAACTGAGTGCGTTCCCCAAGCTAAACCGTTGCTGTGCAAGAACCTATGCTCCCAGTAGTACGCGAGATCGGCCAAGATCAAGCAACCAAGAATTGTCCAACCGGATATTGGCAATTGAGTCAGGCTGAAGTTCTCGTAGGCGTAAACAAACGTGCCCACATAGGCTAACCCTACGAATAAAAGGGTAACCAACAAGAAGAACAAGGTGACTAAGTTGGTCGCGCTGTCTACCAACATATTCCAGCTGAGCTTTTTCTTAAAGGCATAGCGGATAAGCTCAAAGATAAACAGAGCCAGAGCAAGCAGTAGAAAGTTGTCATCTACCCAAGTCTCGGTAAGGATGATGCTCGTTTCTGTGAATGTTTGAGAGAGAAAATTCCCAATGCTATCCATAGTGAAATCCATAACTAAATCCTTCACTGATTGTTCTTATAATAGACGTATAACTCACTAGAATCTGGCAACCCATGCTGATTCAGTTGGTGGTGCTCAATGACCATATCCACTTCTTTTAGAATCGCGATACCTTCCCAAGCATGCGCTAGTTCCTGTTCAGTATGTTCGCCTTTACCTAGCAGAAGGGTGCCTTTGGCTTTACTTAGAATTTTAATTAAGGACTTGTTTTTATTTGATTTTGATTGCTGAGTAGGGAAGCCTATCGTGATCGTCGCTTCGCTGAAATCAGAGCTGATCTCTTGATAGATCACGATGACTTGTTGTTGTGCGCTCTTTTCGTCATTGACTTCGAGGCTCTGATAGAAGTCCACCCATAACTCAGGAACATCCTCTAATGGAATCGTCTTGCTCAAACCTTGCAGAAAAGTTGTGTTTGCAGTGACTTGTGGTTTTTTAGTTGCGGGCTTATTTGTTAGCGGCTTACTTATTGATGACTGTTTCGTTGAGGAGTTGTTCGTTGATAACTCAGCGATTGGCTGCTCCGTCGATGCATCCGCAATCGCAGGCTGAATATGTAATAGCCCCCAGACAGCGCCGGTAATGCCGACTGTTGTGAGTAGTGAAGCGAGTAATTTCATGCTCTTTCCTTGTTGTTCATTTTTCTTATCAAGGACAGTAAAGGAGGCGAGGTAAACAAAAGGTAACCGTGGGGATTGTTTTGGTCAGAGGGTATAGGTGATTCATTAAAAAAGGCTCCTCAAATGAGGTAATGCCGATCGTTTAAGAAGACTTGAACGATCTTGCAGTTAGCAGATAATCCC
>NZ_JBFSRZ010000078.1:0-14600 GCF_041466065.1 Vibrio sp. 10N.239.312.C11 | reverse complement strand
GAAATACGCGAAACGGGGTTGTTCTATCTTTAAATTTAATTACGCAACAAAGCCCGTTTAGATTCAAAAGCGGATGCAAGTCGAGTATATAAAAAGCTCTACCCTGTATTAGAAGTGCTTCTTGAACAAGGCTATAGTTTTGATTCACAAGAAGTTAGTAGGATTGTAAACGTGTTGGGAGAACTACCCGCAACAGGAACTAAACGCAAGAATTTCGCCAAGTTATATTTAAAAGATGAAATCACTTTACGTAAATTACCTCATGACCCTTCACACTTTGAAGGCCAGTCCCTCTGGCATTAATCTCTTAGAAAGACACTACCGATGTTCATGTGTAATTAGTTTAGAACCCTTTGAAAGCTTAATCGATTGATACTTATCTAAGTTATCAAGTGATAAGGAGCTATCTGATTTCACTTTTTACACTCCAAACCAATTGAATGAACTAAACCCCATAACACCGTATTCGTGATCTAGAAAACTCCCTTTACTAAATTCTCCTTACGAACACTCGATGCTGAATTTAGTCAAAATAAAAGTTACGTTGTACCTTATTTTCAATCAGGCTAACTAACACTGCGCTTACCTAATGCTCTAGCACAAGATATATCACTCAAACAGGCTGCTATTTCGTGTTTAAATTTTGATCTATCAATCAGTTATATGATTAAACTTGGTGACTAAGCAAGCAAACACTATGCATTCACGCTTACATTATGAATTATAGTGTTAACATCAGACAATGTTGTAAACCAGGTGTTTGATATGTTGCCTAAACTTTATAAGTTCAGATCTCTTCACGATAGAAACATACAATCGATATCCGAGTGTTCGTTGTGGTTTGATTCCGCTAAGACCTTTAATAACCCTTTTGAATCTCATCACCTGTTCAACAAAGAACTTCAGAACGACTTCAAGGTTATGTGCTTCTCTCAATCGAATGACCATCCCATACTTTGGTCTCAGTATGGTGATAACTTTAAAGGTATGTGTATTGAGTATGATCTTAACTGTTATCACGGTGAGGCAGATCTCAATTGCTTTGAAGTTCAGTATGCTGACAACCCAAGCATGCTTAGTTCTCCTTCGCTAGTTGACTTAAAAGCATCGAAATTAGCCGCGAGCGTACTTGGAATCAAACATTCAAACTGGCGTTACGAAAAAGAATATCGCTGGGTACTGCCCAATGAAGAGATTATTGGCAACAAGCTGTATCTGAATAAAGAGTGTATAAGCTCTGTGATTCTCTCAGAACACGCTCCTGCCGATAGAAAACTAAAGGTACTAATGACTTGCCAACACCTCGGCATCCCAGTTAAACACGCTGTCGCTAAACAAGATTCGTGTACATTTGCCACCTTCGGTTAAATAGATATCAGTAAAATGAACGCCCTACGAGACATATTGTTATATCAAGTGACAGTGCAACAAACTGGCATCTAACTCAGATCACCGTAATTCACTCGTATTCATTGACGTTTTAGTCAATCAAATTAACATTGTTTAGTTATAGTGCATTATAATGGTCAGTTTGTGATATGAAGTCGGATGTACTTTTCTGGAAAACTATATTTGAACTTTTTCTTGGTTGGTAAGTGCTGTTTCGCCTGTCTACAAGCTTTACTATCGCCGGACGTTCTCACTCTCTTGATTTTTGTGTAACCTTTGGAGTGCTTCATTTCAATCATCAGGTCACAATAACCATCGATTTCAACATTGCTCTTTTTTAGTCCTTTCATGACCGTGGCTTTGATTTTTTTGGCTACCGGATTAACCAATGCATCATCGGGAAATACGACTGGGGATGAAAAAAACAACAAAAGGATTAGATATCTCATACTGTTCTCCTTTATTGGAACTGAGAACAGTATGACGATGGTTAAGGCAAGCGAAGAACTAACTTAGTATGAAGATTGACAAGATAAGACGTAATTCTTGACCATTACGCCTTCTTTGAGCCTTTAGATTTGAAGCCGTTATGCGGGAATACATTACGAATACGTTGTTGCACGTTCTTAGGTACATCCTTTGTGAACTTGAGATTATAACCAGAACGCTTTGCGTACACTTTTAATTCACCTTTAAAAGTGTTGTTGTGGCCAATCTCTTGAAGGTTGTGCTTAAAGCTGGGTGGAAGATGACCTTTAACTTGTTCGATCGCCCCATCGTTAAATTTGATTTTCAATACCGGCCTATCAACCGCGACTAACCAAAAAACCAACGCTGCACCGATTAAGATTACATACATCATAATGTCACCACTACTGTTGATGATTATTTATCGTCAGAAAGGAGCTTGCTTAAATCTTCTTTAAGATTGGTTACTGTCTTGCTGGCCTGTTCACTACGAGATGCTTCGCTCACCAAATACTCAATAGCATCTGATAGCGTACAACCTAGCTCGTTCGCACGCTGGGATAGCTTTTCCCATACACGATAATCAAGGTCGATTGATTTTTTCTTAGTGTGAACTTGTTCAGCATTAAAGTGACGCTTTCGCTTAGCTCGAATCGCTTGCTTGAGCTTGTTATCGAGCTCAGGAGACATGTTGTCAGATATCCACTCAAGAACACCTGTTGGTTGGTGTTCAAGCTTCAATAAGGCTTGTACAGCAACGTCAGCTTCACTTGAATCAATATGGCAGGTGATCGACTCGCCTTCTTTCCATTTTTTGACCAGATAGTTCCATTTCCAACCACATTCCAAGTTTTCAAGTTGCTGATATTTCATGTCTAATCTCGAGAGTTAATCCTAGTGACAGCGTAACCCAAAATAGGCTATTTAACAATTGTTGTCTTGAAAGAATAGACCAAGATCATACTTATATTAGCTTAGTGATTAGTAACTACAACATAGAGCTACAAGCGAGATCGGTTTTTCTATATACTCCCTACCTCATTATCATAATCAGAAACTTAAATGACTCTAGTAGATTGGCGACATGTTACGCCTCAGTACGACGAATATAGCGCTCAATTAGAGCAATTCCCTGACATCTCGCCTTTCCCATTTTCAGACATTCAACATAGATTCAACGATGCGTTAACCCGCTTTGTCCGCTTGTCCAACCTTTCGCGTGTTTTACTTGTCAACGCTCCGGACAATTCGATCTATCGTCAAATGATTGTTGAATCTTTAGTTACTGCTCTAGATGATCACACGTTACCAGTAATAAAAACTGAGTCTTTAAATGCTGTCTCTTTGTTTGACCAAGTTCAATCAAAAGACGGCCAAGTCGTTGCGACAAAGCCTGGCTTACTGGCTAGAGCGAACAATGGTTATCTGATTGTTTCAGCCAACTTGATTCTAGCAAACCCGGGAAGCTGGTTACTGCTTAAGTCAGCACTTCTTGGTGAGGCCGTAGAGCCCATCAGTAGCAACCCAGAACACTTAAACCAATCTCCATCTTTACCGCTTACCTACAATATTAAGTTGATTGTGGTTGGAGACCGAGCTCAACTCGGCGATCTTGATTATCTAGACAGTGATATTCAAACTGGTTTCTGCCTATTCAGTGAAATTGAACAAGACATAAAGCTAACAGAAGAGACGTTGACGCAATATCTTGGTTACCTTAAATGGCTCCAACAACGTTATGAATTGCCAAACATCACGCAACAGGCGGTGACAGGCATTCTTACTGCTGGTGCGAGAGAAACTGAAGACCAAAGCTATATACCGTTATGCCCGATTTGGCACAATGCGTTATTGAACGAAGCTTTGATTGAAGCCGACCATGGTGAGATTGATGGTCACCATATTCAGCAAGCACAACAACACAAATACAACCGCGAATCGTACTTACCTGAACGTGCTCTTGATGATATTCGAGATGGCCAAGTTATTATCGAAACCGAGGGTGAACAAGTTGGACAAGTTAATGGTCTGACGGTTATCGATGTACCAGGACACCCTGTATCGTATGGCGAACCAGCCCGAATTTCATGTGTTATCCACTTTGGTGATGGTGATATTGCCGACGTTGAACGCAAAGCGGAACTCGGTGGTAACCTTCACGCCAAAGGCATGATGATCATGCAAGCATTTGTAAGCAGCGCATTAAACCTTGAAGATCCGTTGCCCTATGCTGCTTCTGTTGTGTTTGAGCAATCATACTGCGAAGTTGATGGCGACAGTGCTTCTCTTGCTGAGCTTTGCTCTTTGGTAAGTGCTTTGTCGGAATACCCTATCAATCAACAAATAGCGGTAACCGGTGCTGTCGACCAATTCGGTCGTGTACAAGCAGTTGGTGGGCTAAACGAGAAAATCGAAGGCTTCTATCATGTGTGTAAACACAACGGGTTAACTGGCGAACAAGGTGTGATCCTTCCAAGATCTAACTTACGACATCTAGCTCTGAAGCCAGACCTAATTGAAAGCATCAAAAACAAAGAATTCCATATTTGGTCTGTCTCTAATGTAGATGAAGCTATTCCTCTTATTATGAACAAACCATTTAGAGATGATGAACAAGAAAGCGTTCTGAGCAAAATTGCGGAACGTATTGAAAACTTTGAAAGACATGAGCACCCTATTGGAATTGTTGGACGCATTAAAAACTGGTTTGTCTAGTACTGATCGGACTTGTTTAGCGTACACCTGTTCACTAATATGCACCTATCAAAAATTGGAGTAATTGATAATGCAAAACAAACGTGATTCTTACACTCGCGAAGATCTTCTAGCATCAAGCCAAGGCGAACTATGGCCTGAAGGTCCTCAACTACCAGCACCGAACATGTTGATGATGGATCGCATCACTAAAATGTCTGAGACTGAAGGTGATTTCGGTAAAGGTTTGATTCTTGCTGAACTGGATATTACTCCTGACCTATGGTTCTTCGACTGTCACTTCCCTGGTGACCCAGTAATGCCTGGTTGTCTAGGACTTGATGCAATGTGGCAACTTGTTGGCTTCTACCTTGGTTGGGTTGGCGGCAAAGGTAAAGGCCGTGCTTTAGGTGTAGGCGAAGTGAAATTCACTGGTCAAATCCTACCTACTGCGAAAAAAGTGACTTACGAAATCCACATGAAGCGTGTTGTTAACCGTCGCCTAGTTATGGGCCTTGCAGATGGTCGCGTACTTGTTGATGGCAAAGAGATTTATGTTGCTAAAGATTTGAAAGTTGGCCTTTTCCAAGATACGTCAGCATTCTAACCTAATCATTTAATTAGAGTAACGCAGTTAGATTTTAATAAAGCAGCCATTGGCTGCTTTATTTTCACTCCAATACATTTAGTTATAGTGCACTATAGTGTACTGATTAAACAAACTTTCTTATCCCGAAACTGTACTGTATTAGTCCACCAGCAACTGTGTATTCCGCTATAAGTATCAGCTTAAGGTTTTAGCTCTCTGCGCCATTATTCTACAATCAAACATTCTAACGAAGTTATCGAGCTTTTTAGCAAGCTAGAGTGAAAAGTTATTTACTACGATTGGTATTATCGTCCCAATCAGAAACTAACAAGGCTCCACTGCTGTACAACAATGGAGCCTTGATCTTTGAATATGTTCCGCCCTATCTATTTATAGAGACCTGATTGCTTATCACCTTTGGCGTCACGCCAACCACCTAACCAATAAGACCGAGAATCCATTTGGCTATATGGGCAAGCTTCTTGTGACCTACCGTTTATACCAGCTTTGTAGCCTTGAGATTGTGCTCGTTCTAGTCGATCACGCTTTTGTCTCTTCATAGTGCAGTCCTCATACGGGTGTTCTATTTACTAACATACAATGATTACAACTTTGCGGAGTTTTTGTGACTCCAACTTTAAGAATCGACCAGTTTTTCACTTTTCTCAAGGCGAAAAAAAGCCCGAATTCAGAATTGTGAACTCGGGCTCAAGAGATGAAATTATTTAAATTTTCTACGGAACCCTAATAAGCCGAGTACAGTCAAAGCGAACCAACCTAAGCTACCGCCTTTACGATCGACCTTTGCTGTATCAGTACTACGAGCTTGGATATCACTCTTACCTTTACCTTCGATAGGAATCAATTTAACCGCAACAACCTCTTCTACTGCATTAGACGCAGCACCAGCACAGTATGAGTTGTGAGACGTTGTATCGTAGGCTCGTTCATCGTTACCTCTACCGTCTCCATTTGTATCGATCATACATTTTATAGCTGTTGCAGAGATAACACCCGCATCGTTGATGCCTGAAGCATCAATGATTCGGAACTTGTTGTTCTCTCCAGAAACGTTGCCATCATTAGTTAGATCGTCTAGCCACCAAGCTTTGTTCTGAAACAGATCAATTCTTGATGGGTCAGTACCCGTTGCTTGATATGGATAAATAAAGCCGCGGTGTCTACGCTCACTTCCATCAACTTCACGCGTTGTTTCTGCGTCAACTTGACCAACAATTTCATTGAAGTTGTTAACTGCTCTAGCTTCACCACTCGAACCAGCAAAGAAGATACCACCCGTTAGGTATGTCGCTGTTGGAGTCGCAACTGAAGCATCAGTAACAACAAACATCTTGCTGCCTGCGCTACCATTTTCAGGCACTCGACCATTACGCTTAGAGTTACCAATAACAAACAAGTTTTTGTTGATATCGGTCGCTACAGAGTTACTGTATTTGTAATCATTAGACGAGTTAGAGTTGACCTTAGCCCCCTCAATTGATTTGGTCGTCCAAGTATTCGCGCTGTCAGCTAAGTCCAGAGATTTACTGATGAATACAGATGCATTCATATCTTGCAGATCACCACTACCATCAACAGTATTGTAGCCTACGCCATAAAACTTAGTATCCGATTCGGCAATTGAACGCATGCTACCTTGAGCATAGTAATCGCCTTGTCTAGCAGTTCCACCACGAGTCCAATCGATTTGCTTGGTATTCGTACCATCCCAAATAGCAGCTTTTGAACTAAATACAGGATCCGGCGTTGACGTCTCCGTAATGGTTTCACTCGTAGAAACACTACCTACATTGTAAACAGTACCATTACTCGCTGTGATGGCTTTCCATGCTCGAGTCTCAGAAGATCCTGCAGGCCCATTTGGTGACGTTGTAAAGATTGCGTTATTACGAATGCTACCTTCTGATTTGATACCTAAAGGCTTAACTTCTGATGCGTCGTTCACATAAAGGGAGTTGATCACTGTATTGCGAGTATCGAGTATTGCCCCGCCTTCTATAAATGCCTTTGCATTTACATAACTCAGGTTGTTTCTTTCCTTAAACCAAGTATCTTCCCAGCGAGTTTTCGCCCAGCTTTCACATGTGGAATATCTTAGTTCACGGTTACAATAGTTTTTGAAGTCATCGAACTCTTGTAAATATTGGAAGACAGCATCCATAGCAAAAGGAACTTCTTCACGGTAACTAATAGCTTCAAGTGAATTACGTGTTTCACCTGCTAGCTTAAAGCTATCACAAGCGACACCACCAATAGTACCGGTGGTAAAACAACTTTCAGTTCCGGTAACCGCCGCTGGTTGAATCGCGACACCAAACGTTTCAGAAGCTCCGACAATTGAGCTAGGAGTCGCGACTTCAACTACCTTGTACAGTGCAGCATTCGCGTTAGTTGCAGCCAAAACTAAGGCTGCAACTGTTGTTAATTTAAATTTATTACAAGTCATGATTACTTCTTAACTTTCCTGTTGTAGTGCCTCGAGCTCTTCCCAGCGCTCAAAAGCAACTTCAAGCTCCTGCTCTGCTGCAGATAGCTTATCTAATACTGGTTGTGTCTGCTCTACAGATTTTGAAAAGAAGCTAGGATCGTTGACTTCTTCCTGAAGAGTTTCAATTTGAGTTTCCAATTCTTCCAAACGCAAAGGTAGCGCTTCTAGTTCTCGTTGTAGCTTATACGATAACTTCTTAGCTTTAGCCTTAACTGGCGCAGTTTTGGGAGTTTCCTCAACTACTTTCTCTGGCTTTGATGGCTTTTCAACCTGTCGGTACTCTATAGCCTGCTTTCTTTGTTGCTGAGCATCGTGGTAACCACCAACAAATTCTTCAACAACGCCGTTGCCTTCAAAAATCCAACTTGTCATAACCGTGTTATCAACAAACTGTCGATCGTGGCTCACTAAAAGAAGCGTACCCTGATAGTTGGCAAGCAAATCTTCTAAAAGTTCCAAAGTTTCGATATCTAGATCGTTGGTTGGCTCATCGAGAATCAATAAGTTATTCGACTTAAGGAAAATACGAGCTAATAACAGACGGTTTTTCTCACCACCAGACAGTGCTTTCACCGGAGTGCGAGCACGTTTAGGAGAGAACAAAAAATCTTGTAGGTAGCTCAGTGCATGGCGCTCACGGCCGCCTACTGTCACTTCTTGCTTACCATCCGCTAGATTGTCAATTACTGACTTCTCAGGGTCTAGGATTTCGCGGTATTGGTCGAAGTAAGCCACTTCAAGTTTAGTACCACAATGCAGACGGCCAGAATCAGGCTTCAGCTGATCAAGAAGCAGTTTAAGTACGGTACTCTTACCACAGCCATTAGGGCCGATCAGAGCAATACGATCACCACGCATAATATTGAAGCTGAAATCTTTAACAATCTCTTTGCCTTCAAAGCCAAAGTTAAGATTCTCTGCTTCGAATACAATCTTGCCTGAACGTTGACCATCATCGATCTGAATAACCGCTTTACCCTGCACTTCACGACGATTGATGCGCTCTTCACGCAACTTCTTAAGTGCACGTACACGGCCTTCGTTACGCGTTCGACGAGCTTTAATGCCCTGACGAATCCACACTTCTTCTTGAGCAAGCTTTTTATCGAATTCAGCGTTCTGCATCTCTTCGACACGTAACGCTTCTTCTTTCTCTAGCAAGTAGTTTTCGTAATCGCCAGGGAACGAGCTCAGCTTGCCGCGATCAAGATCAACAATGCGAGTTGCCATCGATTTGATGAAAGCACGGTCATGGGAGATAAAGATGATTGAACCACGGAAATCTTTCAGGAAGCCTTCTAACCATTCGATTGTCGCAACATCTAGGTGGTTAGTCGGTTCGTCGAGTAGAAGCACGTCTGGGTCACATACAAGCGCACGAGCAAGCGCCGCTTTACGTTGCCAACCACCAGACAAATCCGTCAGTTTTGTTTCAGCAGTGAGTTTAAGCGCCGCCATTACGTTACTTACGCGATCTTCGAAACGCCATGCGTTGGCATGATCCAACTGCTCTTGCACACGAGTAAGACGATTTAAGTTCTTTTCGCTAGGGTCAGTACCAATGAGATCCAAAAGATCATGATAGATCTTCAACTGTTCGCCGATTTCCGCTAGGCCACCAGCAACGTAATCATAAACGGTGCCTTCTTCGTTACGCGGTGGATCTTGCTCAAGGCGAGATACAACCACATCTTGTGTGATTTGCATCTTACCGTCGTCCATGATGATGTTCCCTGACAGGATTTTCATCAACGTAGACTTACCTGCGCCATTGCGCCCTACTAAACACACACGTTCGTTTTCTTGCAGTGCAAAGTCCGCACGATCTAATAACGGGTGATCGCCAAACGCTAATTGCCCGTTATGAATTGTAAGTAATGCCATTCTTTTTTAACCAATCATTAAGTTCTAACAAGCCAAATGGCCAGTTAAGCTCTGAGCTTTGAGAAAAGTCAGAGCTTTCAAATTTGAGCACCGGAATAGTGACCCCGTAACGGGAAAAGAGCTCATCATCAAATGCAATGTCGACAACGTTGACGTGATGGCTAATGTTTAACTGTTCCGTGAGTTTGAATGCCATCTCACATAGATGGCACCCTTCTGTACTGTAGAGAGTCAGCACGCTATATCCTTATACAATCTCTTAATTACTTATGTGTAATCAACCAGCAGTTATGAATGTGCTTGTTACGAGAGAAGTCCAATGGAAGCGTTTTAGCTGAGATGTTCTGAGCTTTGAGACCTAACTCTTCTAGGCCTTCTACATCCATTTTGAAGTGACGCTTGTTGTTAGAGAACACAATTGTGCCTTCTTCACGAAGAAGACGCTTTAGGTTTTCCATCAATTGAATGTGATCACGCTGAACATCAAAAGATTGATCCATACGCTTAGAGTTTGAGAACGTTGGAGGATCAATGAAGATCAGGTCATAAGAACCCTGCTCTTTAACCAACCACTGTAAGCAGTCGGCTTGAACAAACTGATGTTGACGACCAACACGGCCATTAAGCTCCATGTTCTGCTTTGCCCACTCAAGGTAGGTATTAGACATGTCAACGGTTGTTGTAGAGCGTGCGCCACCCACAGCAGCATGAACAGATGCACTGCCTGTGTAAGCAAATAAGTTAAGGAAATCTTTACCTGCAGCCATTTCGCCGATACGACGACGAGTGATCTTATGATCTAAGAACAAGCCCGTATCTAAGTAGTCATGAAGATTAACAATCAGCTTAACGCCGTATTCGTTCACTTCTAGGTTAGAGGAGTCTTGAGCCATTTTTTGATATTGAGATCGGCCTTTCTGCTTCTGGCGAACCTTAAGAACCACGTTGTTTGCTTCAACGCCAGTGACTTGAATAGAAGCACGGATGATATCGGTTAAGCGACGTTTTGCTTTCTCTTCCGGTACATCTTTAGGTGCTGCGTATTCTTGAATCACTAGGTGACCTGGGTATACGTCAATCGCTACATTGTATTCTGGTAAGTCCGCATCGTAGATACGGTAACAATCTAATTGCTCTTTCTTAGCCCACTTGCCAATTTTACCGATGTTCTTTTTAAGACGGTTTGCGAAGTCTGGAGCAATAAGTTGCTCTTGTTCACCCGTTGGACGCTCTGACATCGGACGGTCTGAAATTGAGTAGTTCTTTTGGTGACACGGTAACGCACCATTGTTCAATTTGAACTGTTTGTCTGCACGCATACGTAAGCAGCTAAGCAGTTCGTCAGAACTAGAGAAGATAGACGCGTTACAACCGCCAAATTCCGCTTTAAGTTGTGCACCGAATGCCGTGTAAAGTGCAATCAAACCCGGCTCTGTGCCAAGACGCTCACCATAAGGTGGGTTTGAAACAATCACACCATCAGTAAACTCTGTAGGACGCTTAAGCTTTGCAGCATCGCCTACTTCGAATTCAATCAGCTCTTCAACACCAGCACGACGAGCATTGTCACGCGCTGTTTTGATCATGCGCTCGTCATTGTCGTAGCCATAGAACTTACATTCTACTTTCTTAACGCCACGACGACCTTGAACGTTCGCTTCAGCTTTCACTTCAGCCCACAGTTCTGGTTCAAAATCTTCTAGTGATTCAAAACACCACTTCTGGCGTTTAACACCTGGAGCCATGTTCGCAGCCATCATTGCCGCTTCAATCACTAACGTACCTGAACCACACATTGGGTCTAGGAAAGGCTTAGTCGCATCCCAGCCACTACGAAGAAGAATCGCTGCAGCAAGGGTTTCACGCAATGGTGCGCGGCCTGATTCTGGACGATAACCACGTTGGTGAAGACCGCTACCTACCATATCAACACCAAGAATCGCTTTATCACGATGTAGACGAACGTGAATACGAATATCTGGATTTTCTTTGCTGATAGACGGACGAGGTAAAGACTTTTTCTCAAAGCTATCAACAACGGCATCTTTTACTTTCATCGCACCGTATTGGCTATTACGGATTTCGTTGTTTGTACCGTTAAAGTCAACAACAAAACGCTTAGAGCTATGGAATTGATTTACCCAGTTAACCGCAGTGGTTGATAGGTACAAATCCATGTCGTCCATACAAGTGAATTCAGAAAGGACACGTACAAATCTAGAAGCCAAACGACTCCATAAACAACAACGATAAATTTGCTCATTGGTCGCTTTGAATTTAACACCTGCTTGAACAGGTTTTGCATTTGTAATCCCTAGTTGGGTTAGTTCTTCAACTAATAAATTCTCAAGGCCGTTTGAGGTAACCGCTAGATATTGATTCATAGTGTTCTTTTATTGATAAAAATTAGCTCGATTATACCTGAATTTGTTATTAGAGCATCACACTAAACTTGTCTTTTCATTGAATCTTTCGACTAACTGGCTAGCAAACACACAGTCATGAAGCGATCGCTTACCCACATCCCCTTAGAACATAAGACTTATCAAATCAGCACAATTTATGACCAAACATCGGCCAATGCGGCGGTGTGAATTTATATTCGCCTTAAAATTGGTATATACCAGAGTCAATTTAAGACTGAAAGTTAGCTACAAAAGCACAAAAACAGGGAATAAAGGGAGGTAATTTACACTTCTGCCGATGAAAATAGGCAGAAATTAAGATGAAAAAACAGTCACAAGTTCACTAATTAAATAGTTAAGCGGTGATGTATTTATCTGGATGAGGTTTTTTAGGCACAAAAAAATCGGCTATTGAGCCGATTCTAAGGAAGGTTTGATAGGTTTATGCGTTGCAATGTGTGTTAGAAATGATGAACTAAACTGGGGAATTAACCGACCATTGCAATATGTGTATGGTGAAAATGAAGAATAGAGTTCGCGTCTACCATCCTATCGTGCATCACTTTAATCGAGTCTCCAAAGCTTAACCCTTTTGAAGGTGTGAGCAGAAACTCTTCTAAGTCGACAAATGCACATAGGCTCGCACACTCTCCCACTTCTAATACAATGAAGTAACCTAGGCTATGCTCGTTATTCATTTGTACGATATCCCCTTCTTGAGGAGATTCGTGGCCAGCGCCTTGTGAATCGAAGAACCAGCTTTTAGGCTGTACAGGCTTGTGGAAGCGCTTTGCTGCCACACAATATAGTGCGAGTTCAGCTTGGCGAGGCTCAGACAGTTCTAAGCCAGAAATTTGTTCTTTGAAGGTTTGGTATGAAGATGCGTCATCAACGGTGAATTCATTATCTCTAAACGCGCAGTCCACCAGCTTATTGCGGACCAGATTCGTTTTGAAAATCATATCCTCTCCGAGGTTTAGCATTAATGAACATTGCTGCTCATCGTAATACCAACTCCATGTATCGCTAGGTTTAAGCATCATTTCGTCTCACACTGTTGAACCATTCCATTAGGTAAAACGCAAAATTACCTTCAATTACAGTAATTTTACTGAGCAATAGGCAAAAAAAAAGAGGAAATGAATTCCTCTTTCTTATCGCTTCTCTCTACAACTCAGTGAGTTACAGTGTCTCTTTTAGTAAGACGATGCCAAATTATAGCTTTCCTAAAATAACCAAATCTTTTTGATAACTCTGTTTATAAAAGCTCTGGGTTTATAAAAGATCTGGTTTTCGGGACTATAAATTTTTAACGATGTCGCCTACAAGACCTGGGCCTTTGTAGATGAAACCAGAGTAAACTTGTACAAGCTTCGCGCCTGCCATCATTTTCTCTTTTGCAGCAACGTAAGAGTCAACGCCACCTACTCCAATGATCGGCAATGCGTCACCAAGTTCTTCGTGAAGTTTACGAACCACTTCAGTACTGCGAGATTGAACCGGACGTCCACTTAGGCCACCCGCTTCATCGCAATGTTTCATGCCTTCAACGATTGAACGATCCAATGTTGTGTTTGTTGCGATCACACCATCGATCTTATTTTTGATCAATGATTCACAAATTTGGCTAATTTCGTCATCACTTAGATCCGGAGCAATCTTAAGAGCAAGAGGAACATATTTACCATGCTTCTCTTCTAGTTCAGATTGTTTCGTTTTAAGTTCAGACAATAGATCGTCTAGAGCTTCGCCGTATTGTAGAGAACGAAGTCCTGGAGTATTTGGTGAAGAGATGTTCACAGCAATGTAACCAGCGTATTGATATACCTTCTCCATACAGATCAAGTAATCTTCAGCGCCCTTTTCAATTGGTGTGTCTTTGTTCTTACCGATGTTGATACCTAAGATGCCGTCGTAGTTCGACTTCTTAACGTTCTCAATAAGATTGTCGACGCCTAGGTTATTGAACCCCATGCGGTTGATGATACCTTCAGCTTCAACAAGACGGAACAGACGTGGTTTGTCATTACCGGCTTGTGGACGAGGAGTTACCGTTCCTACTTCAACGAAACCAAAACCCATTGCGCCAAATGCATCAATACATTCGCCGTTTTTATCTAGGCCAGCCGCTAGGCCAACTGGGTTTTTAAAAGTAAGACCCATGCATTCTACAGGTCGATTAGGTAATTGTTGGCGATACAAAAGATCAATAGGAGTGCCTGTGAAGCGTTTGAAATTTTGAATTGCAAGATCATGTGCCTTTTCGGCATCAAGTTGGAAAAAGCCAGTTCTGGCTAGACGGTAGAGCATTGTGCCTCCGATAGAAAAAAGCCCCGTGTAAACGGGGCGATATTATTTACTTATTTACTCAACTATTCAATCTATTACTGTCTGTAAGGGTAAGATAATCGAGTTTGTTAGTGAATGAGGTTTTTTATTAAGCAAACGTTATCGTTTCTGCAGTCAGTTTACTCATTTCTAGTCTCTACCATATTACAGCACCCACTCTTTTAACAACAAACAAGGTGTCCACGATGTGGGTCCGTCAAAAGTCGTCAGATCGATTGATGCCACTTTATAGAAACGAAAAAGGCAGACCTTATGGCCTTAATGCCGATCGTTTAAGAAGACTTGAACGATCTTGCAGTTAGCAGATAATCCC
>NZ_JBFSRZ010000077.1:0-15494 GCF_041466065.1 Vibrio sp. 10N.239.312.C11 | reverse complement strand
CCCAGCCAAATATCCGTTCAGGTTCAAGCAATAATGCTTATCCGAACGGCATTACCTCAAATGAGGAGCCTTTGTTTTATCAAGAGCCTCTGGTTATCGGGTTGAACCGTTAACCAGAGTAGGGGGATTAAGCCTCTGCAGTCACTTTAGAATCGCTCATCTTTTTAAGAGCTGCGTAACCAAAACCTGTTACCGCTGTACCTGCTGCAATCGCCACTAGATACATAAGCACTGGAGAGATAGCGCCAGGAATTAGCAGTACGAACAAGCCGCCGTGTGGAGCCATTAGTTGTGCACCAAACATCATTGATAGAGCGCCCGTTAGTGCGCCACCTGCCATACATGCTGGGATAACACGCATTGGGTCTTTCGCTGCGAATGGGATTGCACCTTCAGAGATGAAACATAGTCCAAGAACGAATGATGCTTTACCCGCTTCGCGCTCGCCTGCTTCAAACTTGTCTTTCACTAGGAAAGTCGCAAGACCCATACCTAGAGCCGGAACCATACCTGCAGCCATGATTGCTGCCATTGGTGCGTAAGTTTGTGAAGCCAATAGACCAACACCGAACGTGTAAGCCGCTTTGTTTACTGGACCACCAAGGTCGAAACACATCATTGCGCCTAGAATCACACCCAGAAGAATCGCATTAGACGTTCCCATGTTGTTTAGGAAGTCTGTCATTGCGCTCATCACGCCTGAAACTGGACCACCAACGATGTAAATCATGACCAAACCAGTGAACAAACTCGCGATAAACGGAATGATCAGAATCGGTTTGAGGGCTTCCATGGATTGTGGAAGTTGAACCTTGTCGGCAATGAATTTTGCTGCGTAACCCGCAATGAAACCCGCTGCGATACCACCTAGGAAACCTGCGCCTGTTGAGCTAGCCAACATACCGCCGATTAGACCTGGAGCCAGACCCGGACGGTCAGCAATAGAGAATGCAATGAAACCAGCAAGAACAGGAATCATCAGTGCGAATGCAGAACCACCACCGATAGTCATCAATGCTGCTGCTAATGTGCCTTCTTCTTTGAACGCTTCGATACCGAATACGAAAGACAGTGCGATGATCAAACCACCGGCAACAACCACAGGAAGCATGTGAGATACACCTGTCATTAGGTGCTTGTACACACCTTTCTTCTCATCAGCAGGCGCTGAATTTGAAGACGCTGTGTGCTGGTATGGCTTAGCTTCAGCGAATGCTTTTTCCATCTCTTGCTTTGTTTTCTTCAAAGCAGGACCTGTTGTGGTTTTGTACAGCGCTTTGCCGTTAAAACGATCAAGAGGAACGTCGATGTCGGCAGCGATGATAACAAGATCAGCGTCTGCGATTTCTTGGTCTGTCAGTTGGTTTTTCGCACCTACAGAGCCGCGAGTTTCCACTTTGATTTGGTGACCTAGGCGTTTGCCTTCTGCTTCCAGCGCTTCAGCGGCCATAAAGGTGTGTGCAACGCCAGTTGGGCAAGCCGTAATCGCTACGATCTTTTTGCTGCCTGTACTTGCTGTTGTAGAAGAGTTTGCTGAAGTACCAGTAATTTCCACTGTAGTCTCAACTTGAGACGCGTCTAATACTGTTGCTTCTGCTACCGCTTTCTCTAGAAATGCTTTTGCATCGGCTGTGCATTCAGAGATAGCTGCTTGGTACACTTTTTTGCCAACAAAGCGCGCTTTATCAACGTTTGTGTTGGCAGCAATAACCACAACATCGCTGCTGTCGATCGTGTCTTGTGATACTGGAGAGTTAGGTAATACGCTAGATTGACATTCAATAGCGGCGTTCCAACCCAGTGTTTTTGAAGCTTGCTCTAACAAGCCTGCTGCGATGATGCTGTTTGCTACGCCACTTGGGCAAGCTGTGATGATGGTAATATTCATAATAATCCCTTTGTCCTATTTACTTGTGTCTAACTGACTAGTTGGAGCACTAAGCGCCTGTAATTGGATATTTTGTCGTACTGAATCCAGCTCTTGTTGGCTGGTTACACCCACGCCTACCTGTGAAACTGCTAGAGCAGATAGGGCGGTTGCGAATTGAATAAGTTCTGGTTTTGGCATCTGTTGCATGTGGCCCCAACATAGGCCAGCAACTAAGGTGTCACCTGCACCTACCGTGCTCACTACTTGCATGCGCGGTGGTTGAGCGTGTAACCACTCACCTTGGTTAAGCCACATCACACCTTCAGCACCAAGTGACACAACGATGTTATCGATGCCTTTTTCACTTAGGGCTTGGCCAGCGTGTTGGCATTGGTCGCGTGTAGTTAGTTCGGCGTTGAATAACTGAGATAGCTCTTCATCGTTTGGCTTGATCAGCCATGGTTGTGCATCGAGTCCCGCTTTAAGTGCATCACGGCTGCTGTCGAATAACACTTTCTTGCCCATATCGTGAAGTTTCTGAATCCACGATGCGCATAACATAGGTGAAACGCCTTGAGGTAAGCTGCCTGCAATCACGAAATATTCGTGGTCTTCAGCTAACCCGAATAGAGTGCGCTCAAACTGCTCGATGGCAATCGGTGTTACCGCTACGCCAGGGAAGTTGATGTCGCTAACTTGACCACTTTCTTCTACTAACTTCACGTTGATGCGAGTTGCGCCGTCGACACGAATAAAGCGGTCAGTTGCGCCCATCTGTTCGAACAGTTGGCAGAACGCTTCTTCGTTATTGCGACCAAGGAAGCCAGTCACTGTCACTTTTGCGCCAAGCTCTGAAAGTACTTTTGCTACATTTACGCCTTTACCCGCTGCATGCAGTGAGCTTTTGTTAACCAAGCTAACCGAACCTACGTTTAGCACATCGATGCTACCTGTCAGATCTAGAGCAGGGTTTAGGGTTACGGTAACGGCTTTGATTTGTTTATCAGACATATCGATTCCTTAACCTTCGCCAAGGCCAGAAGCGATAGCTTTGCCAATAGACTCAAGTGCTTGAGCTGCGTCTTCACCTTCAGCAACAAACTGAAGCTGATGGCCGTGTTTAACGCCAAGCGCGATTACTTTCATCAAGCTCTTCGCGTTCACTTCTTTTCCATCGCCATCTAGGTTTGATACGCGGATAGTTGATTCGAACTTCTTCGCTTCAGCGACTAACATTGCGCCCGGACGAGCGTGTAGGCCGTGTGCATTTTTGATTTTGAATACCGCGCAGTTGTCATCGTCTTGAGAAGCTGTAGAAACCGCTTCACCTTTTAGAAGGCCAATCACTTTTGCTGCGTCAGCGGTTAACAGTTGTTGCTGTTTACCTTCGAAAACCATCTTGCTTAGGTTTGCCAGAATAGATTGGTGAGCGCTGTTACAAGCAGCAAATGCCACCAATGCTTTGACTGGTGTGCCTTCGTATTCGCAATCGTTCGCTGTTGAAACGAAAGATACGCCAGTGCGAGTTACGCCTTTGTCACTGCCCAACAACCACAAGCCTTGGCCTAGGTGAGTCGGTGTTTTTGTTACTAAGTCAGCAACGAATGCATTGTCTGTGCAACCTGTGTTCTTAAGTAGGCCGCCCGCAACTGCAGACATTTGAATCATGTCGCTTGCAGGGAACAGTAGCTGAACTAAAGAAGCGTCTAGGTCTGCTTCTAGCTGAACTTCGCCATTAAGTAGGGCGATGATTTCGTCTTCTGATTTTGCTTGCTTTAATTTCTCTTCAACACCGTCTGCCGCTAGCACTTTGGTCAGTTGCTTAAGAATGCCTAAGTGCTCATCAGATTTAGCTGCAATACCAATCGCAACGTAAACACGGTTTCCGTCTGCCCAATCAATACCTTCAGGGAAGTGGTGTACCGCAACGCCTGTCTCTTTCACTAGGCCACGAGTGTCAGTCGTTCCATGAGGAATCGCGATACCGTTGCCAAGGAACGTAGAGTTCTGGTTTTCACGGTTCAGCATTCCTTCAACGTAGCCAGAGTCAACTAAGCCTTTGGCTGTTAGGTCGCCTGCAATATTTTGGATTGCTTGGAACTTATCATTGGCCGTTTGGCCTAGAGTGATGTCAGATTTTGATAATTTAAGCATGGTGCCTCTTTAGCGTATCGCTTGAGAATTTGTGTGTCGCTACGATTCCAACTAGAGCAAGAATTAGTGAACTTTACTCTTTGCTTTACTTTAGCTGAATCGGTTCAGCATTCAGTGTAAAAAAATTCAGCAAAGCCAATTTCGATTTTCAAAATAGTTTTGCTGCGTGTCGTTAATTCGGTCTGATTCGTGGATAACGAAAAGCTAAATAACGAAAGCTTATTAACAACAAATGACGCTCGATTCATTCAAAAGGATGATTGAAGTCACTTTTCAGATTTTGCTGAATCCTTTCAGCTTTTATACTGAATCGATTCAGCATATAATTCAACTAATCCAGGGATCAGATCATTCGTTATATGATCCTACGCACAAAATACAGGTCACTCATATGACACTTGATGAAATCGCTAAGTTGGCTGGAGTATCGAAAACCACAGCCAGTTATGTCATCAACGGCAAGGCGCAGAAATACAGAATCAGTGAAAAGACACAACAGAAAGTCATGGCGGTTGTAGAAGAGTATAATTACCGTCCAGACCACGCCGCTTCGTCGTTGCGAGCTGGTAATAGCCGTTCATTTGGTTTGATTATTCCGGATCTGGAAAACAGCAGTTACGCGCGTTTGGCAAAATTGATAGAGCAGAATTCACGCAAAGTGGGCTACCAGATATTGATTGGTTGTTCTGATGATGATGCTGAAACAGAACGAAAAGTGGCTGAAGCTTTGGTAAGTCGTCGTATTGATGCCTTGCTGGTTGCGAGCTCAATGCCAGACGCCAACGAGTTCTACTTAAAGTTGCAAAACTCAGGAACGCCTGTGATCGCAATTGACCGTCCGTTAGATGATGAGCACTTTGCTTGCGTACTCAGTGAAGATTTCGAAGCCGCATTTGAACTGACGCATTCGATTCTCGATGACAATATTCATAGTGTTGGTTTGATAGGCGCACTTCCTGATCTAAATATCTCACGCGAACGTCACCTAGGTTTTGAAGCTGCGAATAAAGCACATACTCAACAAACAGGGCTCGCAGAAAACAAGCCGATGGTTGTGGGTTATGGTGAGCACTTTGATAGGGAATCTGGGCGAGAGGTTTTTGAGGGTTGGATTGCAAAAGGCACGGTTCCTGATGCGATTGTGACTATGTCTTACACCTTGTTAGAGGGTGTGTTGGATGTAATGGTTGAAAAACCAGAGCTGATTAATCAAGTAAAACTGGCAACCTTTGGTGATAACCGACTGCTCGACTTCTTGCCTTTTAAAGTCCATTCACTGCCGCAGCAGTTTGAAGTAATTGCCGACAGCGCTTTTGCTTTGGCGTTAAATGCATCCGCTAAGCGTTACCAAGCGGGTATTGAACTCGTGCCGAGAAGTTTAGTGAGACGAGGCTAATTCCAGTTAGTTTAAACAAGCTAGGTTAGACTTGGACACTTAGCTCGAACTTGGAGTTAACTCGAACCAAGCAATAAGCCCAACTCTACAATGGCAACAATGCCGAGCAACAAAGCCAACACCTTCCAAAACTGGATTGGATTTCGGTTTATCAAAGGTTGCTTGGCTTTGCTTTTCACCAAACTTTGGTTTGGCGTGTAAAGGTCTGCCACAAAATCTCCCAACACTTGATGACGTTCGCTTGGTGATTCCGCGCAGGCTTTTTGTAACACCAAATCCACCCAACTGGGTAAGTCCGCTCGTTTCTGAGTGATGGGTTGGTATTCCCATTGATGGTGGCGCGATTGCTTAAGCGACTGTGCCGTCATTTCAGAGTAGGGCAATGCACCTGTTAGCATCTCATAGCCGATCACGGCGATAGAGAACAGATCAGAGCTTGTGGTGGCCGTGTTGTGCTTGATGGTCTCGGGCGCTATGTAATTGACCGCGCCTAATGGAGTGTCCTCTTTGTCGGTGAGCTCTCCCTCTTCAAGGCCTCTCACTAATACCGCACCAAGGTCGATGATTTTTACCTCACCATCACGTTGAAGCATAATGTTCTCGGGCTTTAAGTCTCGGTGCACCATGTCTGCACGTTGTAATACTCGGATGCCTTGAGTGATCTTTTCTAGTATGTCGCGCACTTCATTGAGTGACGGTTTTGGGTTGTCGTACATCCATTGTCTTAGTGTGATGCCTTCTACCCATTCGCAGATTTGATATAAGAGTTGCGAGTTCTCTGGCGTCGGGTAAACCTTCATGACTCTCTTGTTTTTTAACAAGATCCCTGCCCATTGTTCATTGAAGAAAGCTCTGAGTTGCGATGGACTATCGTGATATTGAACAGAAGGGACTTTTAACACGAACTCGGTTTGTGTCTCTTTTTGCATCACACGATACACATGGCTTCTAGAGCCTGCATACAACACCTCAAGCACCATGAAGTTGTCGATACTTTGCCCGAGCTTTAAAGCGGGTGGGATGGCACGTTTAGCCAGCTTCTCATGGAATTCAATCAGCGAAGGTTTAGGCAGATGGATGACTTGCACAATCAAGCAGCTCACGTTGTCTGAACTATTGTGGCTTAAAGCGGTATTACAGATAGTTTGTGCAGCGTATTCGAAATCCGCTCCGGGTTTATCGATGTGTTCTTTGAAGGTATTGGGAGATACAAACTCGTGCACCCCATCAGACGTTAGGATAAAGCAGTCGTTTTTCTTGATAGGCAGGGTTTGATAGTCAACGTTGAGCTGGTTGTCCATGCCTAAGGCACGTGTTAGATAATGCTTCTGCCCCATATTTTTACGGGTGTGGTCGCGGGTCAGTTGGCGTAATTCTCCATCTCTGAGTAAGTAAATGCGACTGTCGCCAACGTGGAATATATGTGCGGTGTTCGATTTTAATATCACGCTGCTGAACGTCGAAACGAGGGCATTGTGGTTCACTTGTTGCGCGGGATGAATATTAGAAACAGACGTGTTGAAGAGCCAAGAATTGAGTGAGGTTAAGACCTTTTGTGCCGAACGTTGAATGCTCCAGCTATTTGGAGTGGCGTAATAGTCGTCGATAAACTGCATCACGCTGGTGTGACTGGCTTTCTGGCCGTGTTCACTGCAACTTGCCCCGTCTGCTATACAAGCAACACTGCCTTTTAGCTCTTGCTCAGTACGAGTTTTGGGGTGCTTTACAATGATGGCGTCTTGGTTTTCATCACGTATGCCTTTATTCGAATAGCCGCCAAACTTCAAAGTCAGTTGGTTATTGGATTCTGGCGTGACGACTTGCCCTTGGCTGAATGAAATTGTCATAACTGGTCTTCTTCTTAACTGGCTGTCTTCTCATTTGCTTGAGAGCACATCTGAGGAAGAACAAAAGCCCTAGTGAACCTAGAGCCTTTGAACGTAGTCCCAAAGTGGTGAAACACACCTTGGTACCACTCCCGATTCAATAATATCAATGCTTCATAGCACTGAGACTAATTTGAAACATTAATCAGCGTGACACTGCCGTCGTCGTTTACTTCGGCTATTTGACCGTTAGGCTCTTCCATGAACAGTAGAGTTACAAAGCCAAGTACCGCTGTTGCAGCAATCACTAAGAAGAAGGTTTGGTAGCTCACGAATGACAACACAGTTAGGTAAACTACCGCACCCACGTTACCGTAAGCCCCGGTCATACCAGCAATCTGACCTGTCATACGACGCTTGATTAGAGGAACTGTTGCGAATACTGCACCTTCACCCGCTTGCACGAAGAAAGAACACGCCATCGCCGCGACAACCGCTAGCCATACAGGCCAAGTGCTGTCTACTTGACCCATTGCGAAGTAACCCACAGCAAGACCAATCGTTAGAATAAGCAGTGTTGGTTTACGACCGAATTTGTCTGAAATCCAACCACCACCTGGGCGAGACATTAGGTTCATAAAGGCATAAGCCGATGCAACCATACCTGCAAGAACCGGCGTTAATTCAAAGGTTTCAGAGAAGAACAGTGGCAGCATAGAAACCACAGCCAGTTCAGAACCAAATGTCGCGAAGTACAATACGTTAAGTACCGCAACTTGCTTGAATTTGTACTGGTGAATCTCTGGCACTTCTTCTTTAAATACGTTCTTGTTTACTTTCCAAACTTGCGACACTTCGTACACGTAAAGCGCAGCCAAACCGGCATACACAGAGTAAACCGCCATGTCAGACAACATGTTGATGTTGCTTGGTGAAAGCTTCCAAGTCAGTAGCGCTAAAGCGGCATACATAGGGATCTTCATAATAAGTAGGAAGAAAAAGTCACCCTTTGATGTCACTTCCATTGCTGTTACTTGAGCAGGCTTGAAGTAAGTTGAACCTTTTGGTGTATCTGACACGTTTTTGTAGAAGATAAACGAGAACGCTAAGCTCATTACGCCAGTAATACCAACCGCATAACGCCAGCCGTCTTCACCACCAAACGCTAGAGCGAGAGTTGGAAGTGTGAACGCTGCTGCTGCTGAACCGAAGTTACCCCAACCGCCGTAAATACCTTCTGCAGTACCCAATTCATTGTGTGGGAACCATTCAGACACAAGACGAATACCGACAACGAAGCCTGCACCGATGAAGCCTAATAGGAAACGAGCAATCGCGGCTTGAATGAAAGAGTCTGCCATAGCAAACATAAAACAAGGGATTGAACAGACGGCGAGTAGCGAAGAGTAGACCAATCTAGGGCCGTATCGGTCGGTTAACATACCAATGGCGACACGCGCCGGAATGGTTAAGGCAACGTTGAGAATAAGGAGTGTTTTGATCTCTTCAGTGGAAAGACCAAGCGAAGTTTTTACCATTTGCAGTAGTGGGGCAAAGTTGAACCACACAACAAAGGTGATAAAAAAGGCCATCCAACTTAGGTGTAAGGTTTTCATCTTACCCGTAAATGAAAGCAGCGAAAATTTTGTGTTATCCATGGTTTAAATCCTTTAAATCTGGAAAATTACCCGGTTTTAGCTCGTGCGTTACTTCCGAAATTCGAACGCATTAATGTGGCTAAACCCTATGCCGAAATTGCTCACGCCTATAAAGCGTTTACATGATGATGTCGGCGTTTAGTTAACTGGCGATAGCAAGCGGTGCGAGAACCTGTACTTGCTCTCCTTGCTTGCGAACTTCAAATTTCACGAGCTTGAGGTCTGGTTGTTCAAGGCACGCGCCAGTTTCTAAGTGGTAATGCTGCTTGTATAAGGGCGAGGCTACGTAAGGCTCTCCGCTTAATGAACCAATGATACCACGTGACATAACATTCGCCTTGCCGATAGGGTCGTAATTAGAGAGCCCATAAAGCGTGTCACTGCGCTTGCAGTAAAAAATAGCCACTTGGTTATCGTCTACTTTGGCGCAAATCCCCCCGTTTGGGGTTAGGTCCCGGGTGTTGCATACGGTTGTCCAATTTTCCATGACTTTCTCCTAGTCAAAACATAAAACTAATAATCAATTCAATTAGGGTGATAGCCGACAGCAGTTTTCTTGGGCTGAGCCACTGTCGACTATCGATATTGGGTTTAGTTGTTACTGATTCACTGACCGTCAATTCGGCTTACGAAACTTCCGTGACTTCGATTTGGTCAGCCTTGGTTAGCATTTCATCGCGTTGTGAATCTGAAGAAGAGCTCAAGCTCGGCTTAGGAAAACGCTGTTCTCGTTCTTTGATGAATGACAGGCTAGTGTCCATTTCTTCGCTGTTAATGTAGTGCTGGAAGCGTTTCATCTTTTCAGGGTTTTCGATGGTGGTTTTCCATTCACACTGGTATTTTTCGATGTTGAGGGCGATATCGGCCTCAAGTTCTTCAGCAACATTGAGCTTGTCTTCAATCACGACTTGTTTGAGGTATTCAATGCCGCCTTCAAGGTTTTCCATCCATACCGATGTGCGCTGTAGGCGATCCGCGGTACGTGTGTAGAACATCAGAATGCGGTCGATGTATTGCAGCAGGGTGGTTTCATCAAGGTCGGTAGCAAAAAGGTCACCATGGCGAGGACGCATACCACCGTTACCACAGATGTAGAGGTTCCAACCTTTGTCGGTGGCGATTATGCCAAAGTCTTTTGATTGGGCTTCTGCACATTCGCGCGTACAGCCAGAAACCGCAAACTTGATCTTGTGGGGTGAGCGTAAGCCTTTGTAGCGGTTCTCAAGTCGAATCGCTAAGCCAACACTGTCGTCGACACCGTATCGACACCAAGTGCTACCGACACACGATTTCACGGTACGTACTGACTTACCGTAGGCATGGCCTGTTTCAAAACCCGCATCGATTAGTTTTTTCCAGATGATTGGCAGTTCATTAAGTTGCGCGCCGAACAAATCGACACGCTGACCACCGGTGATCTTGGTATAAAGGTCGAACTCTTTAGCGACTTCACCAAGCACGATTAGTCTATCGGGTGTGATTTCACCGCCAGCAATACGCGGAACCACAGAGTAGGTGCCGTCTTTCTGCATGTTGCCGAGGTAGATGTCATTGGTGTCTTGCAGTTCGATATGTTGATCTTCGAGGATGTAATCGTTCCAGTACGAAGCCAAAATTGAACCGACTGCTGGCTTACACACGGTACAACCTAATCCGTTTCCGTGAGAATCTAACAACTCATCGAAGGTCTTAATCTTGTTGACGCGGATGATGTCGGTAAGCTCTTGGCGAGAATAGGCAAAGTGCTCACAGATATCGTTAGAAACCTCGACACCTAGGTTACTCAGCTCACTATCGAGAACCTGTTTAGCAAGGGCAGAACAACCGCCACAACCTGTTGAAGCATTGGTGGTTTCTTTCAACGCAGCCATCGTGGTGCAGCCTGCTGAAACGGCCTCTTTAATATCGCCTTTGGTCACATCAAAACATGAACAGATCACAGCGCTGTCTGGCAGAGCTTCAACACCCATTGCCGAACCTGAATCATCGGCCACGTTAGGTAAAATCAATACCGATGGGTTTTCAGGAAGAGGCATGTCATTTTGCTTTATTTGCAGTAGCGAACCGTAAGCCTCTGCATCACCGACCAATACTGCACCGACAATCTTTGTGCCGTCTGCCGAGATGATCAGGCGCTTATAAACTTGTTCAATTTCATCGTTATAGGTATACGACTGAGCGCCTTCCGTTTGGCCGTGTACTTCACCGATACTGGCCACATCAACGCCAAGTAATTTGAGCTTGGTACTCATGTCGGCACCAGTAAACGCAGCGTCGCTCGTTCCGCCGGAGACGATATGCGAAGCCGCGACTTTCGCCATCGAATAACCGGGTGCCACTAAGCCGAAGATCTTGTTGTCCCAAAGCGCACATTCACCAATCGCGTACACGTTGTCGATGTTGGTTTGGCAGTGATCATTAATCACGATGCCACCACGTTCGCCAATGGCAATATCAGAGCTGCGAGCTAGAGCATCTTGAGGGCGAATACCCGCAGAGAACACGATCATATCGGTTTCAAGGTGGGTGCCGTCTGCAAAGTTCATTCTGTAGCGAGCGTTCTCACCCGCGACTATCTCAGAGGTTGCCTTCTCGGTATGAACTTGAACGCCAAGGTCTTCGATCTTTCTGCGTAAAAGTGCACCGCCACCGTCATCTAACTGTACGGCCATCAGGCGAGGTGCGAACTCCACTACATGGGTTTCCAAGCCAAGGTTTTTGACTGCGTTTGCGGCTTCTAAGCCAAGCAGGCCACCACCAATCACCACGCCAGATTTACTGCCTTTACTTGAGAGTGCAATAGCGTCTAGATCTTCGATGGTGCGATAAACGTGGCAGTGTTCTTGGTCGTTACCGGGAATAGGGGGAACAAAAGGGAATGAACCGGTCGCCAGAATCAATGTGTCATAACTCTCGGTATGTCCCGATTCAGTCACAACGCACTTATTTTCAGTATCTAGTTGAGCGACTCTCGTGTTGAGAAGGTAATTGACGCCATTGCTTTGGTAATATTCTTCGCTGGTTAATGCCAAGTCATCAGCATTTCCGCGCTTGAAGTAAGCAGTCAGCTGAACTCGATCGTAGGCCAACCTTGGCTCTTCACTAAAAGTAACCACATCAAACTCATCACTGTCTGATTGCAGGATGTTGTCGATAAATTTGTGTCCAACCATGCCGTTACCAACAACGACGATTTTCTTCTTGCTCATAATCCATTCCTTATTCTCGGCGTCACCATCACTAGCATCTAATTTCTAGTCGTTAGCAGAGGAATACCGGGTTGAGATTCCACTCAATTCATAATCATCAAGAAAAACAAAAATGTTTTTCTAAGTCTTGGTTTCTAGTGGAGCAAGGAGGATGCCAGATTGCAGATTGTTCATTTAAATAAAATTTAATTTATATTTTTCAGTGGTTTAAAATTTAGCAGTGACACGTAGTTACCCCTAAAGTGGTATGTAAATTTTTTGTTAGATTTACATAAATGAGCGTTTGTGGTGCAGCTTTCCGCAAGATGGTGCAAAAATTAAGTTTCTATCTTGGTTAATTTGAATTCTATTCAGTATTGATATTTTGTTATTTATTAAGTGATTGTTTTTAATGTGAAATATTTCATTTTTGTCGACTGGTATTAAGTGGCGTGTTATTTGCTTGGTTTGAGTTATTACAATTATGGATAATTGAGCGAGAAACGGATGACCGATTCAAACAGCGGTTGGATAAAATCAACCTGTGCTTATTGTGGTGTAGGGTGTGGAATAGAAGCGAGACCGACATCGTTAGGAAAACTAGAAGTACGTGGTGATAAAGATCATCCATCAAACTATGGGAAGCTATGTACTAAAGGGATTGCGCTTGGCGATACTGTCACGCCTTTAGGGCGCCTAACACAGCCTGCTCATATTCAGAATGAGCAAAAACAAGAGCTGGATTGGAACAGTGCCACTCAGTTGGTTGCAGACAAATTCAATCAAACGATTGAAGAATTTGGAGCCGATTCGGTTGCGTTCTATGTTTCTGGTCAGCTGCTTACCGAAGACTACTATGTTGCCAATAAATTGATGAAAGGCTTCATCGGCAGTGGCAACATCGACAGTAACTCTCGCCTTTGCATGGCTTCAACCGTGGTCGGGCATAAGCGAGCATTTGGCGCAGACACAGTACCGGTTTGCTACGAAGATCTCGAGCAAGCCGATCTCGTCGTGATTACTGGCTCAAACCTCGCTTGGTGTCACCCTGTGTTATTCCAAAGGTTAAGAGCCGCCAAACAAGCCAACCCTGCATTAAAAGTGATTGTCATTGACCCGCGTTATACCGATACCTGTGAAATTGCCGACATGCACTTGGCGTTGGAATCCGGCTCAGACGTGGCACTGTTCAACGGTTTATTGGGTTACCTCGACGATAACGACAAGCTAGATTCAGACTATATAGAAAACCACACTCAAGGCTTTACTGAAGCGATTCGTTCTGCAAGTCATTATCGTTATACCGAATCAAGTAAGGGAGACAAAAGCGTTTCTGAGCTAACAGGGCTTACCGAGCAGCAACTCGAACAGTTCTACAAGTTATTTGCTTCAAACGAGAAAGTGCTCACCATCTATTCCCAAGGCGTAAACCAATCCACACAAGGGTGTGACAAGGTGAATGCCATTATTAACTGCCATTTAGCGACTGGAAAAGTCGGTAAAGCGGGCATGGGGCCATTCTCTGTAACAGGCCAGCCAAACGCAATGGGCGGCCGAGAAGTGGGCGGGCTAGCCAATACCTTAGCGGCGCACTTTGAGTTTGGTGATCCGCGATCACACCAAACCGTCAGCGAGTTCTGGCAAACCGACAGCTTAGCCACACATGCGGGCTTAAAAGCGATTGACCTGTTTGATGCCATGAATGAAGGAAAAATCAAAGCCGTGTGGATCATGGCAACCAACCCAGTCGTGAGTTTACCAGATAGCGAAAAAATCAAAGCGGCATTAGAGAAGTGTCCATTTGTGGTGGTGTCGGATTGTATTGCCGATACTGAAACCACTCGCTTGGCCGATGTGGTGCTGCCCGCGCAAGGTTGGAGCGAGAAGTCGGGCACCGTGACTAACTCTGAGCGTCGAATCTCACGCCAACGCCGTATATTACCAAGCCCAGGGGAAGCCAAACCTGATTGGTGGATATTAAAAGAAGTCGCGCAAAAAATGGGATTCAAAGAGCAGTTTGATTACCGTCACGAAGGCGAGATCTTTAAAGAATATTGCGAGATGACAGCGCTCGGCAATGAAACAGGCAAAGCGCGTGATTTATGCTTAATCGGGCTTACTCAGCTAGATGAGAAAGGCTATGGCGAACTCACTCCACAACAATGGCCAGTACTTGAATATCAACCAGAGATCATTGAGCAGCGCATGTTCACCGATGGCGAGTTCTTTACTGAATCTGGCAAAGCGCAGTTTATCGCGGTTGAGCACGACAAGCCGATTGCTGATACTAGTGTCGAATTCCCACTTATCATGAACACAGGCCGAATCCGAGACCAATGGCACACCATGAGCCGCACGGGCTTGGCCGCAGGTTTAGGCGAACACACACCAGAACCCTTTGTTGCCATGCACCCAGATACGGTTGCAGCACTTGGTTTAGAAGAGTTCGGCTTAGATGAATTTGGGCTAGATGCCTTCAACCACACCACTATTAATCCAGTGGTGAAAGTGCGTAGCGCACAAGGGGAGTGCCAAGCCCGCCTAGTGGTAACCAAAGAGATGCGCCGCGAGCAAGTATTCATGCCTATTCACTGGAATGCACCGACTGCCAAAGACAGTAAGCCGTGTGACCTGATCTTGCCTCATACCGATGCGGCATCAGGTCAACCCGAATTCAAACACACACCGGTTGTCGTAGAGCCGTGTGGTTACCGCAGTGAAGCCGCACTGGTCAGCGACAAGGTGATGGATTGCAGCGGCTTTGATTATTGGGTACGCCAAAGAGTGGAGGGAGGGTTTCTGTATCGTATTTCATCATCGAAGAACCCAATGGAGTTGGTGGTTCAGCTTGCCAACACACTCGATGCCTTACCAGAACCCAACGCAGAGGCAATTAAATCACTCCATTATCACGGCAACAAATCATTCAAGAACTACGGCTCTGCCAAGCTGGGTCAGTCTGGCGTAAAGCAAGCCTTTGTGGTGAACAGTAAGCTCGACCATCAAAGCATCGACTGGCTGGTGGAGTGCCTAACCCGAGAAGCCGATGAAGAGTTTGAAGCCGAGTTTTTGAGTACCATGGCAAAGTAGTTACTACCTCTTATTCATCCATATTTATAACGTAGACGCCGACTATCATGTCGGCGTTTTTGTTTGAGAACACGACTCCCAAGATATGAACAACTCACATATTGGGTGGTTTTCTGCATTTTGATGAAACTATATGGAAAATTTCTGCTTTCCGTCATGTTTGACGCAGGAATAAGTAGGTAAGATTATGTTATTAAATCAGTTATTGGATTAAGTGCAGTGTGTCTTGGAAACTAGGAAGAATTGGTTCAGGGACAAAATGCAGAATTTTTCTGTCTAAAATAGCTGTTGAACTAAGCCGCTTCGCGGAGG
>NZ_JBFSRZ010000076.1:0-16371 GCF_041466065.1 Vibrio sp. 10N.239.312.C11 | reverse complement strand
TTGAAGCGAAGCAATGCGGATGCCGTTTAGAGCCAGCTTGCCATGAAGTTCAAATTGACTTGAGAACGTCTCGTCGCTGGTATCAGCAAGGTGAAGTCCAAGCTGACAAAAGGCCATATGCATCAGACCAGAGCCTGCTAACAAGCTGTCGCAGGAAGAGCGTGAGGTGTGTAACCGCTCTGAGTTCGCAAGCTTGCTTCCAACTCAAATCGTCCTGACACTGCTTGAGAGAGGTGAGTATATCGCCTCTGAGTCGATCTACTATTGAGTGCTGAGTACGCAGGGGCAACTTCACAAACGAGGTCGTCAGCGGAGCAGACAGAAGCAAACGAAGCCAACCAGTTACACAGCGACGGACTCGAACCAATTTTATGCATTGGATATCAATCACTTACCTTCAAGGGTTCGAGGCCAACACTATTACCTGTATGTCATTGAGGATATCTACAGTCGAAAAATTGTTGGTTATGAAGTGTATGAGCATGAATGCGGTGAGCTGGCGTCACAACTTCTGCAACGAACGTTGATGCGAGAGCAATGCTTCAATCAAGCACTGGTTCTTCACTCAGATAATGGTGCACCGATGAAGTCGCTGACGTTTAAAGCAAAAATGGAAGAGTTAGGTATTACCTCATCGTATAGCCGGCCAAGAGTCAGTGATGATAACCCGTATGTCGAGTCATTGTTCCGTACAGGAAAGTACATGCCAAGCTGGCCAGCAAAGGGCTTTGAAACAATCGATAGTAGTCGAAGTTGGGTTGAAGCCTTCGTACGCTGGTACAACACCGAGCATAAGCAGAGTAAGCTAAATTACGTCACGTCACGCCTTCAGAGCGTCACAATGGAAAAGATAAAGATATCTTGAAGCGTCGTGTAGAGGTATTGCTAGCAGCAAAACAGCGAAAGCTTGAGCGGTGGTCTGGTGATATCAGGAACTGTGCGCCTGTTGGTGACATTCACCTAAATCCAGAAAGAGAAGCTGCTTAATAAGCAAGAAAATGATGACAACTACCTTGAAAAACACCGGAATCCCAAGGCTATAATTTTGTAGATTATCAATATGGAATTTCGTTTACACCCGATTTCAGATAATAAGTGCGACAATCCCCTTTAAATTGAAGATTAGACAAAATTCAATCCTAGAAACTCACTCTAACTTTTACCAATCAATCAAGCTCATCTAAGCGGATAGAGCCCTTTCCTTATGTTTGGTGTTGTACTACAACTAGTGGATATACATTTATATTAATTAGGTTCTAGTTTGTTCGTCCTTTTACTGGTTTCGTAAGAATTCGTGTCGTCAATCGTTGATTTGGAGTATGTATGACTGGGAAGCCTCGGGCCATAAAGCTATCTTTAAGTATATTAATATTGTCACTCAGTGCAACAATAGCGTGTTGGTCTATGGCACGAAATTATGTTGAACGCAATGCTGAAAGCCGTTTTACTAATTATACCCAAGACGTTAAAGCGTTGATTCAAAATCGCATGTTGAATTATCAACAGGCCCTCTCAGGGGGCGTTGCTCTATTTGCTGCTTCTGAACAGGTCAATCGTGAGGAGTGGGCGAATTATATCGATAAGTTAAATCTTGGCTTGCATTATCCTGGTATACAGGGGATTGGTGTTTCAATTCCTATTTCGGCGCGAGATAAAGAGGCGCATGTGCAGCAAGTTCGGGCGGAAGGTTTTCCTCAGTATGAGATTAAACCTAAGGGGGCGCGAGATGAATACACGGCCATTATCTATTTGGAGCCTTTTGATGCTCGCAACCGGCAGGCATTTGGCTTTGACATGTATTCTGAAGCCGTTCGGCGTCAGGCTATGTCTACGGCAAGAGATACAGGAAGAGCTGCTTTATCCGGTAGGGTTGAGTTAGTTCAGGAGATTACTGAGGATAAACAAGCTGGTTTTTTGCTTTATTTACCTATCTACAAAACGCTTTATTCCCCTGATACAGTTGAAGAGCGAAGGGAGGCCTTTGTTGGTTATGTTTACAGCCCATTCCGCGCAAGAGATCTCATGCAAGGTATCCTTCAATCTAACGTCTCAACGGTAAGCTTTCGGTTATATGATGGCGCAGAAGACACCCCTAATAGTTTGCTGTATGACGGGAATAGCGCCTTAAGTATTGTGGACGAGCAATTCATATCGACATTTCGACGCTCGGAGGTGATTAATGTTGCAGGTCGAGATTGGACGATCATCTATACTTCTACCCCCGTGTTTGAAGCCGGTCTCGATTTTTCGCTGCCTCGTATTGTTGCTGGAACTGGGGGGCTCTTAAGTATTCTGTTTTTTTTCCTTTTTCGGATGTTGATTGTTTCACATCAAACAACTGAAAAGCTGCATCATGAGGCCTCGGCGAGGAGAGAAGCCGAAGGATCCCTTAAGAGCCTAAACCAGGAGTTAGAAAATCGTGTTAATGAACGCACTCAAGAACTAAAGCGACAAGAAGAGCTCAATCGAATGCTTTTAGAGAGTTTGAGTGAAGGGGTGGTGGCTTGTGGCGCGGACGGAAATTTAACTTTATTTAACCGTACAGCAAGAGAGTGGCATGGATCTGACCCATTACAGATTCCCCCCGAACTCTGGAGTAATTATTACAATTTATATGAAGGTGACGGGCGAACACCGATGGCGAAAGAAAACATACCGTTGCTTAGAGCATTTAATGGTGAGCATATTCAAAATGATCTACTTTGCATAATCGCTAATGGTCAAAGTCCCCGCTTCGTCTTGGCCAGTGGAGCTCCGATTTGTGATCTCGATGGTAAGCGCCTAGGTGCTGTGGTTGCTATGCACGACGTAACTGAAAATAGGCGTCATGAACGTCGTTTCATTGATATTTTTGAGTTTGCACCTGATGCCATACTGATAATAGAGAGGGGGGGTTGTATTACTCAGGCCAACAGCCATTCTGAGGTTGTTTTTAATTGGGGGAAAGATGTACTTAAAGGCCAATTAATAGATCGATTTTTACCTGGTATTTATTCAAATATCAATAGCTCTTTCTTCGAGAATGAAGAATTGGGTGAAGGAGCTCGTGTTGAGCAACTCTCTACCATGGCTAGACGTAAAGGGGGGATTGATTTTCCGGTTGACATTAGTTTAAGCCCTGTTGAGTCGGAAAAGGGCTTGCAGGTGGCCGTCGCTATTCGGGATATTACCCAGCGTGTTCAGTCAGAGAGGAAAAATAAAGAAGCGATGGCTATGCTGAATGCCATTGAAGATGGGGCATTTATCTTTGATCCAGAAACGCTTCGCCACAGCTATGTTAATGAAGGTGCCGTTTGTCAACTTGGTTATTCCAGAGAAGAGTTGTTGGATCTTACTGCCGTTGATTTCAAAGTTGAGTTCGATGAAAACCGTTACCGGAAGTTGCTTGAACCCTTGTTAAATGGCGAACAGCAGGTTGTCCATATTTCTACTGTTCATAAACATAAAGATGGTCATCTCATTCCAGTCGAAGTCAATCTTCAGTACATTTTTCTACCTGGAGGGAAAAGGCGTTGTATTTCAATGGTTAGGGACGTAACCGAACGTCATCAGGCTTTACGACAACTTGAGGAGGCAACCAAGCAGCAAAAAGCGGCCAATTTTGTCATAGAGCAGGAGCGTAAAAAACTTGCCCAACGGGTGTCTGAACGCACAGCGTCATTACGGTCAACAAATGAAAAGCTAGAGCAAGCTCGAATTGAGGCGGAACAAGCAAGCCATGCTAAATCGGCTTTCTTGGCGGCAATGAGCCACGAAATACGGACGCCAATGAACGGGGTTATTGGTATGTTAGAGGTTTTGTCACACAGTCAGCTGGAGTGCCATCAAGTTGATGAAGTTAAAACTATTCATGACTCTGCGTTTGCCCTGCTGAGGCTCATCGATGATATTTTAGATTTCTCAAAAATTGAAGCTGGTAAGCTAGATCTTGAAAAATTTCCGGTATCTGTCGAAGAACTTATAGAAGGGGTATGCTCCTCGCTTGTCTCCGTTTCTGAGAAGCAAGAGGTTGACTTGCAATTATTTATTGCCCCGATTTTTCCAAGTTATATTTTGTCTGATCCAATCCGGTTGCGGCAAATTTTCTATAATTTAATTGGTAATGCAATTAAGTTTAGTGGTGGTCGTAAGGAAAAACGAGGAGACGTCTCAGTCCGCGTGAACATTGTTGATAATAAAATGGTTGTCAATATCGAGGATAACGGCATTGGAATATCGTCGGATGCCTTAGCTATGTTATTTACTTCTTTCTCTCAAGCGGAGTCATCCACAACGCGTCGTTTTGGGGGGTCTGGGTTAGGATTGGCGATCTCGAAGCGCTTAGTGGACTTAATGGGCGGAGATATTAAAGTAAACAGTCAGTTAGGAGAAGGCTCTACGTTCACAGTTAGCTTACCTTTGGCAATTTATCAGAAAGAGATCATACCACCTTTATCGTTACTCTCAGAGACAAAGTGTATCCTAGTTGAGAACTCAGTATTTGATACTGACGCTCTACGAGTTTACCTCGAGCATTCGGGTGCTAATGTTCAAGTTGTTAGCACCCATTCCGAAGCGTTACGTATTGCTGAGTTGCTTGAAGAGGTTGTCGTTATAATTATTGGTCCGCAAAAACATGTCCCGGAACTTACCATCGCTTTTCTGAAAACATTGAAAAGTTCACGAATTGAAAGTGGGTATATTAGGCACTTGTTGATGACTCGAGATCAGCCTCGGCCCCTGAAATTTGAATCCCCTGAATTTGTTGCTCTAAATTGTAACCTATTGCGGCGAAAAGAGTTTTTACAGTCTGTTTCAGTGGCTGCCGGAATTGTTTCGCCTGAAATAATACTTGATCAAGTGGGGGAAGAGTCTCTGCCGTTAACTGCGGCACCGAGTGTGGCACAAGCCCGTGCAGAAGGACGGTTAATCTTGGTTGCAGAGGATGATAGCATCAACCGAAAAGTCATCCTTAAACAGTTGAGTCTACTAGGTTATGCGGCAGAGGTTGCTGAGAACGGATTGGTGGCTTATCAACTTTGGCAAGAGGGAAGTTATGCGTTGCTATTAACGGATTTACATATGCCGGAAATGGATGGTTATGCATTAACGGAAGCGATACGACAGGATAACTTGGAGAGGGCACAAAAACCTATCCTAGCTTTGACAGCCAACGCTTTGAGAGGTGAAAAGAGTCGAGCCAAGGCGGTAGGAATGAATGATTACCTTACAAAACCTGTCCAGCTTCATTTACTTAAAGAGGCTCTTGAAACATGGTTGCCCAACCAGAATGGAGTGCCTGAACTTGGATTACTTGAAGAGGAACAGCCTAGGGACTCTGAAATATTGACTGTCAGTAAGCTCGCTGAGCTTGTCGGAAATGAGCCAGCTGTTATGTGTGATTTTTTGACTGATTTTTTGAGTTTAATGACAAGACAGCAGGAACAGTTAAGAGCCGCTTCTTCCGCTAAGGATATTAGAGAAGTGAGCAGTATCGCTCATAAGCTCAAATCTTCATCTCGTTCAGTGGGCGCGATGAGATTAGGTGACTTGTGTGCCGAGCTTGAAAATGCTTGTACTATAGGTGATGTCGCAGTGGTGGAGTTGACCATGACTCTGTTAGATAAGTGTTTTGCAGAGACGGAAGAGGAAGTGATCTGCTACCTTGATAAAAAAATTATATAGGAGAAGTGTATGGCGATAATGTTGATTGACGATGAGCCGTTTTTAATGAAGTTGCTTGCTCATCAATTAAAGGATTTTGTGAATGAAAAGGTTGTTGTTCATCAATATGAACATGCTGTTGATGCTCTTCAAAAATTAGAAATGCATCCTGAAGAGGTAGAACTAATTTTTTGTGATCTGCAGATGCCAAAGATGGACGGAGTAGAGTTTGTCCGTCACTTGGGGCGTATAGGCTACCAGGGAGGTGTTATTTTGATGAGTGGTGAAGAACAAGCCATTCTAGACAGTGCTAAAAAGCTGGCAACCACTTATCAACTTAATATTTTTGGTTGTCTCCATAAGCCTTTTAGTCCCACTCAGTTAAAAGAAATTATTGAGCATCAGGCCGCTCATCTAGAGACGGAATGTTTTGATGACCTGAAAGAGTATTCTGAAGCTGATCTGCGTCGAGCTATTCAACAAGGTGAGCTAATCAATTACTACCAACCACAGGTCAGGCTTCGAGATGGTGAAATTGTCGGTGTAGAAGCTTTGGTACGTTGGCAACACCCTAAAGATGGCCTAGTGTTACCTGATAAATTTATCCCACTTGTTGAAGAGTATGGACTGATAGATGACTTGACGATGGTTGTCTTAGCTAATGCTCTGGAACAGAGCAAACGTTGGCAATCTGTGGGCGCAAAGCTTTGTATGTCAATCAATATTTCAATGGAAAGTCTGACGTCCTTGGAGTTTCCAGATAAGATTCAAAACATTGCACATGAGGCTAGAGTCCCATTGTCAAACTTAGTCTTGGAAGTAACGGAAAGCCGGCTGATGAATGATCGGCAGTTAGCGTTGGACATCCTGACACGACTGCGACTTAAAGGTGTTGCTTTATCTATTGATGACTTTGGGACGGGGTATTCCTCGTTGGCCCAGTTACGAGATATTCCATTCAGTGAGCTTAAGATCGACCGAAGTTTTGTGCATGGGGCCCATAAAAATAAGTCTTTACGCGTGATTTTTGAAGCCAGTTTCAAGATGGCCCAGCAATTAGGAATGCAGACCGTGGCTGAGGGAGTGGAAGATCTTGAGGATTGGGTGTATTTACGTAAGATAGGGTGTGATGTCGCACAGGGTTACTTTATTGCCAAGCCAATGTCTGAAAATCATTTATCTCGATGGTTAGATGAATGGGAAGGCGTCGAGAGCTAACCCTCAATTCAAGAGTAAATGGTGTCAATATTGAATCACTTATGCACCTCTGCCGTACTTTTCCTCCTAAATCATTTGCAAGTCTAAATATCTAGTCTAGAATTCAAATCATAAATAAAACAATAACTTATATTAAGGGGGCTACGGAATGAAAAAATGGCTTAAATCTACAGTCATCGGCTTATTTGTGGTTGGCTCTACGCCAGCTATAACAGCCCCTTCTGTTCTCAAAGTATATCTAGACTCGGATCGAACCGTGCATCTAGCCTCAGCGGAGGCAATAGAAATGGGTGTAAAAACGGCTTTTTCTCAGCATGGTAATCAACTTTTTGGCATTCCAGTAGAGTTCGAAGTACTTGACCATCGTGGGAATACGGCGCGAAGCAAGCTCAATATGCAGCGCTACCAGAAAGACCCTAATGGAATTGTTTTCTTCGCCGGGTTGCATTCTTCCCCCCTGATAAAATATCGCGATTATATCAATGAAAGTGAACTGTTGATTTTGGTGCCATGGGCTGCAGGCGGTCCTATAACTCGCTACCCGTCTGAGAAGAATTTCGTATTTCGCCTCTCTGTTGACGACACAAAAGTTGGGGGGAAACTGGTCTCAACAGCAATCAATAATGGTTGCCAATCTGTTGACTTATTATTAGAAAAAACGCCTTGGGGTAAGTCTAATTACAAAACGATTTTCCAATCAGTAGCCGACCACAGCACACACTTAAAAGCTCGGGTTACTTGGTTTAATTGGGGAATTGACGAGGCTCTGGCTCGTGTGATAGCCGCCGAGCTTAATCGAACCGGCGTTGAATGTGTCCTGTTTGTAGGGAATTCACGAGAAGGCCCCTTATTAGTCAAAGCTCTCTCTGATCTTGAACAACCACCAAAAATTTTCAGTCATTGGGGGATCACCGGAGGTGGTTTCTCTCAGCGAGTTTCATTTGATGCTCGCCAGAGAACTGCCTTAAGCTTTGTTCAATCTTGTTTTAATTTTTATAGCTCTCCGGAGAACGATCTATCGAAGGAGGTATACCGCCAAGCTACGGCGCTATTCCCTGATAAGTTTACAAATGATTTTATTGACGCCCCAGCTGGCTTTGTGCATGGCTATGATCTGGCTAAAGTATTTATTCAAGCCGCACAAAGTATCACCCTCACCGATGATATGGTGAATAATCGACAGCTACTTAAGCTGGCGTTGGAGCAGATGGACACACCGGTTCAAGGTTTGCTAAAGACGTATGAACAACCATTTAGCGTTTATGACGTGGCACATCCTGATGCTCATGAGGCGCTAGGAGCCGATGATTTGTGCATGGCGAGGTACACTCAAGTGGGAGCCATCAAGCTGTTAGATTCAGCTAAGATTAATAAGGCAGATTAATGATCTATAAAACTCGACCAAAACTCAGTGGTATTCAGCTTTACGGTGTATTTTTGTTTATCTCGATGGTTGTGTTCGCTCTTATCACTTATGGACTTTTAGAGCAGCAAGCTCAGCAATCAATAAGAAACCTGGAGAAAATCAATACCTCAATTAAACTAAGTACGGCAGAGAGTTATATTAGCCAATCCCTGAATAATACCGAAAATTTAGCGATGAAAATTGCCTCACATCAAGTGGTGATTTCTACCGCTTTAGGGGGGGGGCTACACCACAAGAGATTAGTGATAGACTAGCAATCGTGAAACCAGTGACGGGTAAGCACTATATTGTGATCTTGGATATTCTTGGTGACCCAATTTATCAAGAGTTAACCTTACCGGATGAACTGTTCGCTCAACTGCACACTAAGATTGAACAAGGAGATCTATCGAGTGTGTTTAGGGTATTTACCTTTCAAGATGATAGTAATAACTTAATGGTTGCTCTTCCAATACTGTACAACGGTTTTCTAGAAGGTTTACTTGTGTATGTGAAGCCATTTGATATTGACGCCTTTTTATCACCGTTGAGGTTCTCCGAACAATATCAAGTAAGTTTAATTCAAAGCGATAATAGTTGGGGTATGCCTCCCCCAATTGATTGGACGCAACATACAACATACCTCCCTAGATACGACTTGGATTTAGTTTACAGTATTAACCCTGCTATCTATCAAAACAATCGTAACCAATTTATCCGTTCACTCATCGTTGCGTTATCGATAGCTGGTGCGTTGACATATATATTGGTCTATTTTACAGGTAAAAAGCTCCTCATATCTCCTTATCAGTCACTAGAAAAGTCTGAGCGCCGATTAAAAAAAGTAGCCATTGAAGCCCAAACCGCAAGTGTCGCTAAATCACAATTTATAGCCTCTATTAGTCATGAGTTGAGAACCCCTATGAACGGGGTTTTGGGGGCAGCTCAACTGCTGACACAGTGTAAAAATAAAGATGAGCGTCATGAGCTTGAACAAACCTTGCTCTCTTCCGGGCACCATATGATCTCAATTCTCAACGATATACTAGATTTTTCTAAAATTGAGGTTGGTAAGCTGACGCTTAATCTTTCTGAATTTAAACTGGCTGACCTACACAATAAAATTGAAAATAGTTATCGACCCTTATGCTTAGATAAAGGTATAACGTTTGAAGGAACGGCCTATTCTGAAACATCAATACACCTAGTTGCCGATGAGACCCGGTTAGCACAGATAGCTCTTAATCTTCTCAATAATGCGTGGAAGTTTACTCAAAAAGGGGAGATCCATTTTTCTACCCGGCTCACGCAAATGAATAACAACGATTATCTAGAAATTAAGGTGTCTGATACGGGAATTGGTATCCCCGCAGAGAAACAAGCAACGATATTTGACCCATTCACTCAGGGCGATGGGAAAACTACGCGTAAATTTGGCGGGACTGGACTTGGCTTAACTATTATTTCCAAGCTCGTAGATACTATGCATGGCACGCTTAACTTGGAAAGTAAAGTAGGTGTAGGGACACGCTTTATCATTTGCGTGCCTGTCAAAGTTGTATCACAGCCTAGAGAGCAAATAAATGAACCAATGAAGTTATTTAATGGCGAAGGGCTGAAAGCTTTGATTGTTGAAGACAATCGTGTAAATAGCATCATCCTATCTAAATTCCTAAAGAAAAGAGGTTTTAAGTGTGATATTGCCCTTGACGGACAAAAAGGTTTTGAGCAAGCGAGCAGAACCTTTTATGACGTAATCATGATGGATAACCATATGCCTATTATGGATGGTACTGAGGCTACGAAACGTATTAAGGCTTTATCTTCACCCTATAGTGATAGCATCGTCATCGCTTGTACCGCTGATGCCTTCGAGGAAAACCTAACTAAAATGCGTGAGGTTGGCTGCGCAGAAATCATCACAAAACCAGTCAATGAGGGGGTGTTAGATTCGGTCTTTAATCAATATCTGTCAAACCAAGCTGTAGAAAAGGCCAACAGTCCATAAATTAATCTGCATGACTAGCTTTGGGCACAGAGAGAAATGTTAGGTATAAAAAGCATAGTTTTCATATTCAGTTTGGTTGTGTAACAGTAATCTTATGCTCCGGGCGTTTTTGCGGGGAGGTCACTATTGCCCAGCTCTTTCTAAAATTCCTCGACACCATTATCTCAGTTTTTTCCCAAAAAGATTGACAATCGCTGTTCTAACGCCATGAGCTTATAGTGTACATACTTGTCGCCGAGTTTGGTTATCCGGTTTAACTTAGGCTTTTACTCGTGAAACATTATTTCGGAACCAAGCAAATAAACCGCAGTTTTTATTAAATAGAGAACCTTTTGCTTTTGGAAGCGAGTGTCATTGTAGCGGTTTGGCAGCTAATTCCTTAATTCTTCATGACTCGTTGAATATTGGCAGCGCTAAACACATACGCTTGAGCGGGTAGCTTGCTATGAGTAAGTATATAACCAATGTGGTTCAATGGAACTAAATCAAGAACCTACGATCTGGTCAGCTACATCCACTCTCTCTCGCAGCCCTATTCCTAAACCTCTTTACAAAACAACCAACTGGAAGCAATACAACCAATCACTCATTAACCGTGGTTCTCTGACCTTTTGGTTTGATGAAGAGGCGATAAGCGGTTGGGCGCAAAGCAAACAGAATAAGCGCGGGAGACCACGTCGGTTCAGTGATTTGGCTATCACGACAGCACTCATGGTGAAACGCGTGTTTTCTATGCCACTGAGAGCGCTTGCATATTTCGGAGCATTCCGATCAGTCATTTCGGGATTATCCGATCACCCATTTCGGTTTAAACCGATCACTGATTCCGCGATTATCCGATCACTTTTAGCCTAACTCCGAAATCGGTGATCGGAATAGCGAAAACCGCGATCGGAATGCCCGAAATCCTTCCTTTTTCTCTTTTAAATCAATAGCTCGCTATTCTTTACTTCTTAAACAAGAACGTAAGGAAGCGACAATGGCCAAAAAGAGAACTCCAATGAACAAAATCAAAGAGGTATTACGCCTTAAGTACGACTGCGGTCTCTCCAATCGTGGTATCGCTTCTTGCCTGAAACTCGGCCCGTCCACCATATCGGAACTCCTTACTCGCTTTAAACAAAGCCAACTTGGCTGGCCTCTACCCGAAAGTTGCAGCGATGCTGATCTCACGCAAGCGCTGTATCACGGCAAGAAAGCCAGTCGCGATAAAGTCATGCCAGACTTCACTCAATACGCAGTCGAACTCAGACGTAAAGGCATGACGAAGATGTTGTTGTGGCAGGAATACCATGAGCAATATCAAGAACAAGCTTACGCTTACACTCAGTTCTGCGAGCACTTCACTCGTTGGTTCAAAACTCAAAAGCGCAGCATGCGCCAGCTCCATGTGGCAGGTGACAAGCTGTTTATCGATTACTGTGGGCCTCGGCTTCAAGTGGTCAACCCTGATACAGGTGAAGTGCGCGAAGCAGAAGTGTTCGTGGCGACCTTAGGTGCGTCCAATTACACCTATGTTGAAGCCTTCCCGAGTCAAGGTAAGTCTTACTGGTTAGAGGCGCATGCCAATGCGTTCGAGCACTTCGGTGGTGTACCACAGCTCTTGGTTCCCGATAATCTACGTAGCGCGGTCACCAAAGCCAATCGTTATGAGCCGAGACTTAACGACAGTTATCAAAAACTGGCGAATCACTATCAAACCGCAGTGATGCCAGCTCGCCCTTACAAACCGAAAGACAAAGCCAAGGCAGAGAATGCCGTGCTCCTAGTGGAACGCTGGATCATGATGCGACTACGACATCAAACCTTCCATACCTTCAAAGAGCTGAACCTTGCCATCCGTGAGCTTATGAATGACTTAAACGAACGTGAGATGAAACAGTATGGTGCGAGCCGCAAAGCGCTGTTCGACAAACTCGATAAGCCAGCGTTAAAGCCGCTACCTAAGCAGCGATACCTCTATACCGAAACCAAGCGAGCCAAGGTTGGGCCTGATTATCACATAGAATATCGCCGCCACTACTACTCGGTGCCACATCAACTTGTTGGTCACCATGTCGAACTGGAAGCCTCCAACCGTCTGGTGCAGATCTACCATCAAGGTAACTTGGTAGCCCAGCATCCACGCAGCCAAAGAGAGCGCGGAAACAGCACCCAACCAGAGCACATGCCGAGTAATCATCAACATCAGAAGTGGTCGCCTGGACGCCTGCTCAACTGGGGAGCCAATATCGGCCCAGCCACACGAGAAGTCATCAATAAGATGCTCTACTCCAAGCCTCATCCAGAGCAGTCGTATCGCTCCTGCCTTGGGCTGCTCAATCTGAGTAAAGCGCATGGCGAGTCGCGCTTAGAGCAAGCCTGTAAAGATGCGCTGATGCTGACAAAACCGAACTACACCTTCATCAACAATCTGCTGAAGAACAATCGTGAAGGACAACTGAGCAAAGACAACACGAGCACGCCGAACCTTGTTCATAGCAATGTCCGTGGCCCGAACTGTTATCACTAGGAGAAATACAAATGAACGCACTGAACGACCAACTCAAAACCCTCCGCTTGAGCCATGCAGTGAAAGCGTTAGAGCAGCAACAAGAACAACTGAGCACCTACGCAGAGCTGGACTTCGAGGAAAGGCTAAGCCTACTTCTGGAAAGTGAAATCTTGAATCGCAATCAGACAAAAATCCAACGCTTAAAACGGCAAGCCAAACTGAGAGTGGATGCTCAGCCGAGCCAACTCATCTACAAGGAGGGACGAAATCTCAATCGTAAACAGATGAGCGAACTTCTAACGGGCAGTTATCTACATAAGCACCAGAATATCTTGATCACAGGCCCAACAGGTGCTGGCAAAACGTATCTTGGCTGCGCACTGGCAACCAGTGCCTGCGACCAACAACACACGGTCAGATACTACCGATTAACTCGCCTGCTTGATGACCTGACCGCAGGTCGTCTGGACGGTAGCTATCAAAAGCAACTTCAATCGTTGGCTAAGAAAGCTCTACTAATCCTCGACGACTGGGGGATGGAAAAGCTAACCCAAGAGCATGCAGGTCACTTATTAGAAGTGCTTGAAGATCGTTACCAAAACAGCAGCACGATCGTCATCAGTCAGTTACCTGTAAAGGAGTGGTACAACATGATCGGTAACGCCACTGTCGCAGACGCTCTAATGGATCGGCTGGTACACAATAGTCATCGAATAGAACTAGGAGGTGAGTCGATGAGAAAACTGGCGCAATCCGATCACTTAGAGTAAAAATAGGAAGAGAGAAAAACGGCAGGATCAAGTGATCGGAATAAACCGAAACGAGCGATCGCAATCACCGAAATACGCAGCGCTACAAGGATTTGTCGACTCGCTATTTAGATTTCCATGTTCCATTAAGTTGTCCACATTACACCTGCATCAGCGTAGAGCTAAGCAAGTTGGGGTCTCATTTAAGGAGCAATACAGCACCTAGCCACTGATGTTACTGGCCTTAAGGTTTATGGCGAAAGCACATATTGCAGTCGATACAAGCACTCATGAAATTATTGCAGCCGAGCTAAGTTTATCGACGGTTACAGATGGAGAAGTCCTCCCTAACTTACTGAAACAAACACGCCGAAGCCTCCTTGAGGTGTCTGGTGATGGCGCTCACGACACGAGAGCGTGGCACGCAGCTATTAAGATTAAGCGAGTCAGAAGGAACAACCTTCTGGGAGCGTGGTCACCCCCAAAATCTCGCCGTGGGTTGCCAGAAGTTATACGGCTCACATAAGTATTGGAAAGAGCGGTATGGATACCACAGACGTTCACTGTCAGAAACAGCGATGTATCGAGTTAAACAGTTGCTAGGAGGGCGATTGAGCTTAAGAAATTACAATGCCCAGGTGGGTGAAACTTACGCGATGATAAAAGCGTTGAACAAGCTTACTGGGTTAGGTATGCCTGAAACTTGTCGTATTGACTAAAAAGCATGCGAAACGGGGTAGCTCTATCTCTAAATTTAATTACGCAACAAAACCGCTCTTAGGATTTCTCGATGCCGCTAAAAATTGTCATAAGTTTTGCGTTCACTCTTATCGTGAGCGAGACATATTCTATTTCGCCCCTGTTTCTTTGCTTCATATAAAGCATTATCCGCTAGCTTAATCACCTCTTTGACTGTCTCCGCTTGTGAGAGGCTAGCGCATCCTATAGAGATGGTCACTTGCTGATCTGATTCGTATTCTAGGGGGGCTGTGAGGTTTTGTTCACTCACCAATATTCTTAAGTTATCAGCGATCTTGCTGGCGATTTCAAGATCTGTTTGAAGAAGTAAAATAGTGAATTCCTCTCCACCATAACGACAAACTAGATCAGAAGAGCGTGTATTTTTTTTCAGAACATTAGCGACGAGCTGCAAAACTTTGTCCCCTAGTAAGTGCCCATAGGTATCATTGAATTGCTTAAAAAAATCAATATCTATTAATAGTAAACTATTTATTTCCTGGTTCAGGTTTTGTTGCTCAAATACTGCTTGGATTTTTTGATCGAACTCTGATCGGTTATACAATCCAGTTAACCGGTCAGTAATTGCGGATTTATGGAGTTGTTTTTCAAGGAGGCGTCTACGTTTATCGAATTGCTCATAAGTAATACCACTAGCCAGCATTGTAAAGGTGATATACGTACAGACCACCACTACATAGATAGCAAAACCGCTGGTTTCATCCTCCAAAATATAAGTGGTGAGAAAGCCGCCAGCTAGGCAAAATAACAACCCAAAGATTAACTGCGTACGCGCTATTTTCGCTCCTAAAGTAGGTAATAAGAGTGTTTTAAGTGCGCCTCGGTGGGCTGTGAGACCAAAAATTGATATGGTTAAAAAGAACCCTAATATAGTGGTGACCGGAGACATCTGGCCATAAAATGAATCAATACCATAAGCGTAACCAACGGCTGAGACAAATGGGAGGAAAATAGCGGTAATGGCAAAAATTTGTATTAGATACCAAGGACGTCTATTTAAGAGGAAAAAAATGGCTATGACAGCAAAAAGTTGCATTACTGATGTATTAAACCCCATCTCGATGGGAGACTCTGCGTGAAGTGGGGTATCAAAAAAGATGAAATAACTTAGAACAGGGTCAATTAAATTAATTCCAGTACTTTGTTGATAGAAACGAATGACAAGTATGAAAAAAGCAAGGCTTACGAGGCTTCTGGTTATCTTCAGACTCTTTTTCCGCCAAATACAGGCGCAAGAAAGAAGTAAAAAGATAAAAGCAGTTATAGGATGCGTAGCTGCCCCATGGCTTGTTGGTCGATAGAGCCATTTAATATCAAAAAGATAGGAAGCTAAAATGAGAACAGACAAAGCTGCAATCACCTTGCAGAAAACTTGGCTGTAAAAAAGAGTGAGTGAAGTGAGTGCTCGTTTTTTTTTTGCCATTTATATATCGCCTTCATTGGGTGTCTTAGGACTTAACTTTTATAGATAATGATTCAATCTAGGAGATTTTTCCCAAATACTGCGTTTAATATTATCATTAATAAGGATGGGGATCCCGCCTTCGGTTTCAGGCCTATCGAACTAACTTAAACAAGGCTTCTGTTTCGTTTCTATATGAATATTGATCTTGTTGTTAACAACAAGATCAAATCTTCCTACTGCAGGAGGGGGGAAAGAAGCGACTATTTCGCGATCAAGAAATCATCAAGTGATTTACCAGCATCAAGCTGTTCTTGAATTATGGAAGGGGTGCGACTTTGACCAGTCCATGTTTGTGCTCTGCCGTTCCCGTCGGTGTATCTATATTTAGCAGGGCGAGGCTTACGTTTACCTTTTGTGTTCTTTTTTGATTTTCCTGATAGAGCTTCTATGAGAGCTTCAACATCAACCTTGATGTGATTTACGATTTCAGCGAATTTTGTTTCTTGGCGTTTAAGAAAGACGGTCGTTAACTTCTTAAGTGCTTCTTCAAGTTCCTCAAGTGTTAATTCACGAGAGAACGCCCGAAGCGAGCGGATATTAAGGGCTTTGTTGCGTAATTCAATGGAACTAAATCAAGAACCTACGATCTGATCAGCTACGTCCACTCTCTCGTAGCCCTATTCCTAAACC
>NZ_JBFSRZ010000075.1:0-17450 GCF_041466065.1 Vibrio sp. 10N.239.312.C11 | reverse complement strand
GGGGAAGAGCCAGAGGACGACTAACCTCAACCGATGAAAGGCAGACCATAGTGACTCTTATCCTTGAAGCGAAGCAATGCGGATGCCGTTTAGAGCCAGCTTGCCATGAAGTTCAAATCGACTTGAGAACGTATCGTCGCTGGTATCAGCAAGGTGAAGTTCAAGCTGACAAAAGGCCGATATGCATCAGGCCAGAGCCTGCTAACAAGCTCTCTCAGCAAGAGCGTGATGCGATTATCGAGGTGTGTAACCGCTCTGAGTTCGCAAGCTTACCTCCGACTCAAATCGTCCCGACACTGCTTGACCGAGGTGAGTATATCGCCTCTGAATCGAGTTACTATCGGGTGCTGAGTGCACAGGGACAACTCCACAGACGAGGTCGTCAAAGAAGTAGGCAGAAGCAAGCGAAGCCATCAAGTTACACAGCGACAGATTCGAACCAAGTCTATACATGGGATATCACTTACTTACCTTCAAAAGTTCGAGGCCAACACTATTACCTGTATGTCATCGAGGACATCTACAGTCGAAAAATCGTTGGTTATGAAGTGTATGAGCGTGAATGCGGTGAGCTGGCGTCACAACTTCTGCAACGAACGTTGATGCGAGAGCAATGCTTCAATCAAGCGCTGGTTCTTCACTCAGATAATGGTGCACCGATGAAGTCGCTGACGTTTAAAGCAAAAATGGAAGAGTTAGGTATTACCTCATCGTATAGCCGCCCAAGAGTCAGCGATGATAACCCGTATGTCGAGTCATTGTTCCGCACGGTAAAGTACATGCCAAGCTGGCCAACAAAGGGCTTTGAAAGTATCAACAGTAGTCGAAGTTGGGTTGAAGCCTTCGTACGCTGGTACAACACCGAGCATAAGCACAGTAAGCTAAATTACGTCACGCCTTCAGAGCGTCACAATGGAAAAGATAAAGAGATCTTGAAGCGCCGAGCAAAGGTATTACTCGCAGCAAAAGAGCTAAACCCTGAACGCTGGCCAGGTGATATCAGAAACTGTGAACCTGTTGGTGACATTCACCTAAATCCAGAAAGAGAAGCTGCTTAGTAAACAAGCGAATGATGACAACTACCTTGAAAAACGCCGTTAGTGTTTTCCCACTTGTTAAATGCAGGTAACAACCTCTTCGTAAGTACGAGGTTGTTATGGAATCACTCTCCCAGTTACAAATGGATATGACAATGAATAAGAAACTTTTAGCGCTAGCAATTTCTGGTGCAGTATTTGGTACACAGGCAGTTGCGGTAGAGCTTTATAACGAAGACGGTACAGCCTTCTCTGTTGGTGGTCACGTTTCTGTAAACCTGAATGGTTCAGAGAAAGGCGATACGGATGTTGGTACAAACTCACCACGTATCAACTTTAATGCTACGCAAGAATTAGGTAATGGCTTCACAGCTGACGCTAAAGGCGAATGGGCGCTTAACTACCTAAACGGTGGTGATGAGTCGTTCACTACTCGTCTTGGTTATGTAGGTTTAAGTCATGATGAGCTAGGTCGTGCTGTTGCAGGTACGCAGTGGGCGCCATACTACGATGTAGCTTCAGCTACTGATATGCCGATCGCTTTCGCGAACGATTTCTTATACGACAACCACGGTGCGCTAGGTACTGGTCGTGCAGACAAAATGGCAAGTTACCGCAACGGATTTGATTTTGGTGAAGCGGGTGAGCTTAGCTTTGGTCTAGGTTGGCAGGGCAGCAATGACGTAACGACTGACACTGAAAACGTTCTTGGTGGTGTTGTTGTTACTACTCGTTCAACGGTGTCTTACGATGACCGTATTCAAGCGACTCTTGGTTACTCAATCGCTGGTGTTAAATTGGGTTATGCCTTCAACACTGGTGACTTCAAAGAGGGTGGTGTTTCTAAGACGGCTGAATCTCACCTAGTTTCTGCTGCATACGGTTCTTACGGTTCAGGTTTATACCTAGCAGGTATCTACGCTTCAAACGAAAACATGAACGCAGGCCTTGAAGAAAGTGATGCATATGAATTGCTAGCGGCTTACGCTTTAGCGAACAGCTTAAACTTAAGCGTTAACTACGAAGTTGTTGAAGGCGAAGCGACGAAAGGCGCGGCAACACAAACTGACCGTGAAGAGCTAGCTCTACAAGCTGAATACAACTTTACGAGCAATGTTGTTGGCTACACTGGCTATCAGTTTGATCTAAACGATGCAGACAACAGAAAAACTGATGACAAGTGGACTATTGGTGCTCGTTTCTACCTATAAGTCGCGACTCATTGAGTTTGACTACTATTATGCATAGTGTTTACTCCTTAAATTTACCTTTTCGGATACTGTCCTAGACACCATGCTAAGCCCTCTCAAGCCTTTTGGTTTGAGGGGGCTGCTTTCGTTCTATATGCATCTGTTTTAGCTTTCCCTTCATGTTACCTTGCCATTCATTTCATCTACGTAGCTATGGTCTACGCAGCGATGATCTACGTAGCTATGGCTCTTGTCATCAGTTCTTATACGTCGCGATCTTCGGATAAAAGTATTTAAATCATTTAATTGAGCTAAAGATCAGAATTTAGATATTGGTAACCATCTTGACGAAGATTCTCTTTTAATGATGCGGTAAACTCTGCGCTCCAAAAAACAGTTTAGGGACAAACTATGAGCAGCGTTGTAGATCAGGAGCAATTGATGAATTCGAAACGAACAGCAACACCCAGCAAAGTACTGTGTATTGGGCGCAATTATGTTGATCACATCGAAGAGCTTAATAATGTTATCCCTGACTCTATGGTGGTGTTTAATAAGCCGAGCACTAGCGTTACGTCTTCTCTATCATCTTTCCATCAAGAAACGTTACATTATGAAGCTGAAATCTGCTTCATTGTTGAAAACGGTGAATACTCTGCCGTGGGGCTAGGTTTAGACCTTACCAAACGCGAGTTACAAAGTAGTTTGAAGGCAAAAGGTCTGCCTTGGGAACGTGCTAAAGCTTTTGATGGTTCTGCTGTTTTTAGTCGCTTTGTTCCCATAGATAACTTGGACCTCTCTGACTTAAACATAGAGTTATTTATTAACTGTGTCCGCGTTCAAAAAGGGCATGTTGAACAGATGCTTTATTCCCCACAGACCATCCTCGAAGAGTTATCTTCTTATACGACTTTGCTTGACGGTGATGTTGTGATGACGGGCACTCCGAAAGGTGTTGGAGAGGTACATCAAGGTGATATTTTCCTTGGTCGTCTAAAGTGTGGCGAAACCACTGTGATTGAGATCGAGTGGGTAGCACGTTAATTAGTCTTTTGTATTTAGTTAATAAATTGGTTTTACTGTTCATTGATGGTGTTTAATTCGATCAATTTAATACCTAGCAACTGATTGCATCTGGAAGGGTGTTAGTAATTGATATAAAATTCGCCTCCATTTTTATCAATACTGAAACCCATGATCGATTTAACCATCCTACCTGTTTACCTGACGGCCGTTGTAGCTCTTCTCCTTTTACCAGGCCCTGATATGTTACTTATCGCGAGTTCAAGCATGAGCTATGGCCGTAAAGTCGGTGTGTTTGCGAGCTTAGGTAATGCGACTTCTGGAATTATCCTGACAGTATTGGCAGCAATGGGCGTTTCAGCATTGATTGCGATGAGTCCAGTGGCTTTAAAAGCTCTTCATCTATTAGGCGGTGCATACTTATTAAAGATGGGGTGGGATTGTCTTCGAACAGAACAGGGCAGTGCGCCTGAGTTAAGCGACAACCGTGCTGCAAAAGCGTACTACCAACGAGCACTTATTAGTAACCTGCTTAACCCTAAAGCGTTGGTTTTTTTCGTGATGTTCTTACCGCAGTTTGTATCGACGAGTATTGAAGCGACTTCGGGTGAGCAGATGCTCGTTCTGGGCTTATTGCTGAATGTGCTAGGTTTGACGTTCAACTTTTTACTTGTGGCGTTAGTGGGTACTATTGGTAAATCTTTGGTAGAAAATGCTAAGTTTCGTACCTATCAGCAAAAAGTGATGGGCGGAGTTTTCATCGTGTTAGCGGTGTGGATGTTGTCTTCTTTCTTTACCTCGTAGACTGCAACTCAAACAGTTTATTGGGGTTGGCCGCCGATACAAAAATGGACGCTTCGAGCGTCCATTTTTTATGTCTATCAGTTACATATTGTACTTCATTGAACTGATGTTTTGAAAGAATGATGAGCTAAGAGTTCAGCTCTTTCTGGTGTTGTTCGATGAGCTTATCCATGTACTCTTCACCGCGCTTGCGAGTATCGTCATAGGTTTCTGTCCCTTCGAACTTTGTTACCGTCTCATAATAAACCTTAACTTTTGGTTCTGTTCCTGAAGGTCTTACGATAATGCGTGAACCATCCTCGAGATGATAGATGAGTACGTCACTTGCTGGCAGGTTAATCGCCTCGGTAGCCCCACCGACAATAAAGCGCAAAGAAGACTGCAGGTCTTCAATCACAGAGATAGCGACACCGTTTATTACTTTTGGTTGTGCCGAGCGGAGTTTAGAACCAATCGATGGTGAATCTGGGTCTAGGGCAATACTTCGTTGCGCGTTGGTATGAACCCCATGTTCAAATGAAATTTGAGCGAGAAGATCCCAAACGGTTCGCCCTTGAGATTTTAACTCCTCAACCAGTTGAGCAAACACGACGATAGCAGACAGCCCATCTTTGTCTCGTACCTGAGTACCAATTGTGTAGCCTAACGCTTCTTCATAGGCGAACAAGAACTCGTTTTTCTCATCTTCTAATTGCATGCCAATATTCGCTAACCATTTAAAGCCAGTCAGTGTTTGGAAGTAAGTCGCACCGTGAGAATTAGCCACTTTCTCAAGTAGAGTTGAAGATACGATACTGTTACCAACTAACTGGTTTTTAGTGTGTGGCTTTGATAGCAAGTAGTGCGCGAATAACACACCCACTTGGTCACCCGTGAGCATTTTATAGGAAGCATCTTCAGTTCTGACTTTATCATCGGTTCGAACGGCAACCGCAAATCGGTCTGCATCTGGGTCATTAGCGCAAGCGATGTCGGCATCGACACTTTTTGCTAAGTTAACCACAAGATCCATCGCGCCTTTTTCTTCCGGGTTGGGGAAGTTCACGGTTGGGAAGTGACCATCTGGCTCTCTCTGTTCGGCAACACTGAACACCTTATGGAATCCAGAATCATGAAGTAGATCTTCCGCCATTTGTGCGCCGACACCATGCATAGCGGTATAGGTGATGGTGGTGTTCGCCGATTCGATCTCTTTACTCACGTGTGGGCTCTGGTTGATCGCAGCGCGGTACGTTTGATAATAGCCTTCAGTTAACCATACCAACTTACCCTGTGTTTCAGCGTCACTAAGGCTCATCAATGGGATGGCCTTGGTCGATGCTATGTCTATTTCAGCAGCAATGCCTGCATCATGAGGGGGAATGATTTGAGCGCCATTCTCCCAGTACACTTTGAAGCCATTGTACTCCGGCGGGTTGTGGCTCGCCGTCACGACAACAGCCGCCGCCGCGTTGAAGTGCTCGATACCAAAGGCAACGATAGGTGTCGCTGCAACATTCGAAGTTAGGTAAACCTTAATACCTAAAGCAGTGAGTACAGAAGCTGTATCAATCGCGAATTGCTTTGAATCTAAACGGCCGTCGTAGCCAACCACTACACCACGCATAGAGGCATTTTCGACATGTTCAATTAAATAGTGGCCAAGGCCTGTGGCCGTTTCTTGTATGACCAGGCGGTTCATTCTATTTGGGCCGCATCCGACTTTGCCGCGCAGTCCCGCCGTTCCGAATTCTAATCGTTGAATAAAGCGGTCTTCAAGTTCGTCGTGCATTCCCTCATCGATAAGGTATTGAAGCTCTTCACGAGTTCTTGGGTCTGGGTCTCTCGCTAACCAGTTCATAGCATCTTGCATAATCACTAAACCTTTTAATATCGGGGTATCTTTCTGTTGATTTAATTTAAATGATACTGATTATCATTTCTATGAAAGCAATCGTAAAACTCAATTTAAAATAAACTCCAACAGCAAGGGAAAGGCATATGGGTAAAGCCACTTCAAATAATTGACTGTTTAATAAGTAAACTTACCTTGAACAATTGGATATCACTAACTAGCCTTTTACATAAATATAACAAAACTTAACAAGTTCGTCGTTTTTGAATCTTTAGTGGAAACTTACAACGCTTATGATCCGTATCGGTTCTTAGGTTGAGATGAGGTCAGCAGCCCGTTTACAGGCTAGCTCCATGAGAGTTGTAGATTGAGATTCAGCTTTTCATGTTCAGCTGGAATAACAATGAATGTTGTCTGGCTCGGAATGACACATAGCTCGTAATGACATGTAGTTCGTAATGAAACGTAGCTCGCAACGAATATAGCTCGTAACGAAACACAGCTCGCAACGACATTTAGGTCGCAAGTATCCAATTAGGAAGGATAAGGAGAGATCTTTTGAAAAGATTACTGGTTAGGCTAGCGTGGCTTTTGAAAAGTTTTGTTGTGGTTTTGGTGTCGCCTTTGGTGCATGCAAGCAGTGAATACAACATGACTCAAGGTGTCACTGAGATCAGCGGTAAGGTATACGAGCTTCATATGCTGATCTTCTATATCTGCTGTGCGATTGCCTTTGTTGTTTTTGGAGTGATGTTCTATTCGATTCTGAGGCACAGAAAGTCGAAGGGTGCGGTTGCTGCCCATTTTCACGAAAGCACGAAAGTAGAAATTCTTTGGACCATCATTCCTATTATTATCCTTATCGCTATGGCGATACCCGCCACTAAAACCTTAATAGCGATGGAAGACACATCCCAATCAGATCTGACCGTTAAAATCACAGGGTCACAATGGAAATGGCATTACAGCTATTTTGGTGAAGACGTTGAGTTCTTCAGCTTGCTAGCGACCAGTGACAAAGAAATCGAAGGCATCGAAGTGAAAGGCGCGCATTATCTGCTAGAGGTTGATAAACCCTTAGTCCTTCCTATTGATAGAAAAGTTCGCTTCTTGATGACCTCTGACGATGTGATTCACTCTTGGTGGGTTCCGGCCTTTGCCGTTAAAAAAGATACCATTCCGGGGTTCATTAACGAGGCGTGGACAAAAATCGATGAGCCAGGTGTGTATCGTGGCCAGTGTGCTGAGCTGTGTGGTCGAGCGCATGGCTTTATGCCGATAGTGGTACATGCCATGGAAGAAGACGAGTTTGATGCGTGGTTAGCAGAACAGAAAGAGTTAACGATTGCCGCACAACAAGCAGCTCAAGATGCATTAGACGCGTCACTTTCTTTGGAAGAGTTGAACACGATAGGTGAAGAGGTTTACAAAACTCGATGCGCGGTTTGTCATCAAGCAAACGGTGAAGGTATACCTGGAGCGTTTCCTGCAATCAAAGGTAGCCCGGTTGCTTTAGGAGATGTCGATGTGCATATCGATACGATTGTTTACGGTCGAGGAGGCACGGCAATGCAAGCCTTCGACAATCAGTTAACCGAGAAAGAGATTGCAGCAGTCGTAACCTACCAACGACATGCTTGGGGGAATGACACTGGCGATGTGGTTCAAGCTTCTGATGTTAATGCCTATAAGGCCAAACAATCGGGTGGAGCGGAAGGCTCTGCGGATGAAGCACAAAGTGATGCTAAGGAGCAGCTATGAGTTCACCAATTGATAAGCCGGTGAAATCGGCGCCCGCAGAAGATCAGGCCTTGAGCCATTCTGTGGAAGGTACATTGGATAGCAATGACCTACCTCTGGATGATCACGACTCTCACGCCGCTCCAAAAGGGTGGGCGCGTTGGCTGTATTCAACCAATCACAAAGACATCGGTACGCTATATCTGTGGTTCAGCTTTGCGATGTTCTTAACGGGTGGTGCGATGGCAATGGTGATCCGTGCTGAGTTGTTCCAACCGGGTCTGCAGCTTGTTGAGCCTGATTTCTTTAATCAGATGACCACAGTACACGGCTTGATCATGGTGTTTGGTGCGGTAATGCCTGCATTCACGGGGCTCGCCAACTGGATGATCCCGATGATGATTGGGGCGCCAGATATGGCGCTGCCACGAATGAACAACCTCAGTTTCTGGATTTTGCCTTTTGCTTTCTTAATCCTAATTGGTTCTCTGTTTACTGAGGGAGGCGGCCCGAGTTTTGGTTGGACATTCTACGCACCGCTATCAACGACTTACGGCCCAGATAGTACGGCACTGTTTGTGTTCTCTGTTCATATTATGGGGATCAGTTCGATCATGGGGGCGATTAACGTGATCGTAACCATAGTGAACATGCGCGCGCCGGGTATGACTTGGTTCAAGCTACCAATGTTCGTATGGACATGGTTAATTACCGCTTTCTTACTAATAGCCGTGATGCCCGTGCTCGCGGGTGCGGTTACCATGGTGCTGACCGACAAATACTTTGGTACTAGCTTCTTTGATGCCGCTGGTGGTGGGGACCCGGTGATGTTCCAGCACATATTCTGGTTCTTTGGGCACCCCGAAGTGTACATCATGATCTTGCCGTCTTTTGGTATTGTCTCAGCCATCATTCCAGCATTCAGTGGTAAGCGTCTGTTTGGCTACCACTCTATGGTGTACGCGACTTGTAGTATCGCATTGTTGTCATTCTTGGTTTGGGCGCACCACATGTTCACCACGGGTATGCCAGTATTTGCCGAATTGTTCTTCATGTATTGCACTATGCTGATTGCGGTGCCGACCGGTGTGAAAGTCTTCAACTGGGTGGCGACCATGTGGCGGGGTGCTTTGACCTTTGAGACCCCAATGCTGTTTGCGATTGCCTTTATTGTTTTGTTTACGATTGGTGGGTTATCTGGATTGATGCTTGCTATCGTGCCTGCGGATTTCCAATACCACGATACCTATTTTGTTGTGGCTCATTTCCACTATGTTCTGGTGACAGGCGCCGTGTTCTCAATTATGGCCGCAGCTTATTACTGGCTGCCGAAATGGACTGGGCATATGTACGACCACAAGCTCAGTCTGTGGCATTTCTGGACGTCGGTAATCTCAGTTAATGTACTGTTCTTCCCTATGCACTTTTTAGGGCTAGCGGGCATGCCGCGTCGTATTCCAGATTACGCCATTCAATTTGCTGACGTTAACCAAGTCGTGTCGATTGGTGGCTTTGCCTTTGGGTTGTCTCAGTTGATTTTCTTATGGCTAGCGATTAAGTGCGTAAGAGGCGGAGAGCCTGCACCAAGCAAGCCTTGGGATAGGGCTGAAGGGCTAGAATGGACAGTACCAAGCCCAGCGCCTCACCACACCTTTACTCATCCACCTAAAGTAGATTAGAGGGATGAGCTATGAGTGATAAGCAAAGCGATCCCAATCAAGATAAAAAGCAACCAAAGCGCCTGTCTAATAAGCGATCGACTAAAAAGCTGACGGGCTACTTGGTGTTGAGCGTGGTGGCGATGTTTGGCTTCGGTTTCGCTTTGGTGCCGCTCTACGATGTGATGTGCGAGGCCTTAGGCATTAATGGCAAAACTAATACTGTTTCAGCGGTGCAACCTCAGGGAATGCAGCCTGATTACTCTCGTACTGTTCGTGTTGAATTCATGTCGCACATTAAGCCAGATATGCCGTGGCAGTTCTCGCCTGAAGTTCGAGTGTTAGAGGTTCACCCTGGTGAAGTGGTTCAAACTAACTACATAGCTAAAAACCTATCTGGAGCCTCATTGGTTGGCCAAGCCGTACCATCGGTTTCTCCAGGTATGGGGGCAACTTACTTCAATAAGATGGAATGCTTTTGCTTTAATCAGCAGCCATTGGACGGGTACAAGACCGCTGAAATGGGTTTGATATTTTACATCGAGCCAGATATTCCAGAATCGATACATACACTCACGCTCTCATATACGCTGTTTAACATCACGAGTCAGGTGAGTGGAAAGGCAAGTAAGCCTGAAGTGAGTACATCAACATTGAGCACACTACAATCTGGCTCACCAAAAGCGAGCACACTCGCAAGTAACTAGGGATTTACAGAACCAGTATCAACATAAGGAGTTGAGCGATGAGTTCTAAAAAGGAAGTTTATTTCGTTCCACATCAAAGTCACTGGCCATTAGTGGGTGCCGTCGCGCTGTTTTTGGTCGCGGTTGGCGCTGGCTTGACGGTGCAAAACATGGGGACAGATACCGCTGGTGGCGTGTTTGGAAAAGCAGTGCTGTTAGTCGGATTTTGTGTGTTGCTTTACATGCTTGCAGGTTGGTTTAGCAATGTGATCACGGAATCATTGAGTGGACTCTATTCTGAGCAAATATCTCGTTCCTTTCGACAAGGAAGGAATGAGCTGGTTCATCTTCTCTGAGATCATGTTCTTCGGTGCTTTCTTTGGTGCGCTATTTTACGCTCGTATGATTTCTGTCCCTTGGATTGGCGGTGCGGGCAACAATGAAATGACCCATGAAGTGTTGTGGCCGATGTTCCAATCAATGTGGCCGTTAACCACGACACCTGATGGCGTGACGACAGAAGCTATGTCTTGGCAAGGTATCCCGCTTAAGAACACCATTATTCTGCTGCTTTCCTCTGTGACGCTGCACATGGCACATATCAGTCTTGAACAAAATAAGCGTATGGCTTTGATCGTGTGGCTAGAGATAACCATTGTTCTGGCTGGCTTCTTCCTGTTCTTCCAAGTTGAAGAGTACCTTCACGCTTATCAAGAGATGGGATTGACACTTCAATCTGGCATCTATGGCAATACCTTCTTCTTATTGACTGGGTTTCATGGTTTGCATGTCTGTTTGGGAACGATTTTTTTGATTGTGTTACTGGCGAGAGTTGCGAAAGACCACTTCACTCCGAAAGACCACTTTGCGTTCCAAGCGGGCAGTTGGTATTGGCACTTTGTTGATGTGGTTTGGTTAGGTCTGTTCGTGTTTGTCTATGTACTTTAACTGCTGAGCCTATAGGGGGTTAATAGGGGCGAGGGTTGGGAGTTATCACTCCTGATCCCAAAGCAAGTAATAAAAGTAGCACGACAACGGCTGACCACATGACTCGACGACCCAAGAAGTGGCTCAGTCTTTTGCCATTGTGTTTGCCCGAGGCGATTTGGATTAGGCCTTTCATCAAGTTGAAAGCGATGAAGAACAGCAAAGCGACTAACACAATTTTAAACAACAACACAAAGGTAGATGACGCCATAGTGATAACTCCAAACCGATTGATTGATGATGAACACAAGTTCCGCAGTAAAGGTTTTTGGATAGCGGTTGTTTTAACTGTGGTTTCAGTCGGCATTTTAATCAAGTTGGGTTTGTGGCAGTTAGATCGAGGTAACGAGAAATTGCGCTATGAACAGCAGCTATCAGAAAGAGCGCAGCAATCGTCTAGGTTATTGGATGCGGTTATCTCTGAATGGAAAGACTCGCGTACACAAGCGCAAGGCTCACCTGAACTGCCGTCTTTAAATGGTTTGAAGGTTGATGTGGAGCTGGAAACACCCAGTGGATTAGTGGTTTTGTTAGACAACCAGATTAACCAAGGAACGGTAGGGTATGTGATTTACATGTTGGGCGAAGTTCCAACACAAGATGGAAGAAAACAACTGTTGATCGATCTTGGGTTCGTTGCAGCTAGCCGTGACAGAAGAGAGCTACCCCAATTAGGAAGCATCACACTACCAACCAATATGTCAGGGCGTTTGTACACACGTTCGGTGAACCCTCTAAGTCATGAGTTGGGATTAGAAAATACGACACCGAATAGAATTCAAAACTTAAACATAACAGCACTATCACAGTACACCGGGCAAGAAGTGCTGCCCTTTGTCTTCCAACCTCAGAGTTTAGATTCATGGCCCTATGAAATGTTATGGCGTCCAACGGCGATGAAATCTGAGAAGCACTTTGGTTACTCATTTCAATGGTTTGTTATGGCTGCGGTACTTTTGTTTTTGACGATGTTGATTGGCTATCGGTACCTAAAAGCAACACCTATCACGAGGAATAAGGATGGATAAATCTCAAGCACAAGTGAACAGGAAAATTACCGAGGCAAACATGGCTGAGCTCAGAAGCCGTCGTACTAAGGGACGTTTGGTATTAATCGGACTCGTTTTAATTTTCGCTTTGCCTGCGATTATCGCCAAAACAGTGTTGGATCAGAATTGGTATACGTCAGGTGTCACTAACTCAGGCGAATTGGTCGAACCAAGAATTACACTAGCGGATTTCGGCGTAACGGTACCCATGGCTGGAGAGGGTTGGGTTGTGGGTTATATCGCTCCCACAGAGTGTGAAAGCTTATGCGAACAACAACTCCATTATTTGAATCAAAGTTACTTGGCGCTAGGGAAAAACAAAGAGCGAGTGACCGCCGTTGTTTTCGTCTCAGAAGGTAACTCGTTGTCGGGTTCGCTCGATAAGCCGGATTTATCTTTGTTAGCTGGTGGTGATCAGTTAAGTACTGAGTTTTCGCCTGCTTCGATTATCATTATTGACCCACTAGGGCAGTTGGTCATGAAGTACAAAAGCGTTTCTGACCCGTCTCAGTTAGTTAGTCAATCTAAAGGCATGATTCATGATCTAAGAAAGCTGCTTAAGCTGTCACGAGTTGGGTAGTTAATCAGCTTAAGTTGATGAGCTTGAGTTGATGAGCTTTAGCAAATTGCGTTAATGCTGAGTGTTGTTAGCGAAAAGGGAATAAATATAGGGAGATAAACGATGCAGAATAGAGCCCCTGATTTACTCATACACATGATGAGATTAACTATCTTATTAACCCTTACCGTGATCGTGCTCGGCGCTTATACCCGTTTGTCGGATGCTGGCCTTGGCTGTCCTGATTGGCCAGGGTGTTACGGCAAGATAACCGTTCCTTCTGATGCCCAAGCAGTGAATCAAGCTAATCTACAATTTCCAGAACGTGCTCTCGAAGCAGACAAAGCGTGGATAGAGATGATCCATCGCTACTTTGCAGGAACATTAGGGCTGCTTATCTTTGTCGTTGTTGCTTGGTGTATTAAAAAGAATATAACAGCTGCTGGTCTTCCGTTACTTATCTCTGCAACCGTGATATTTCAGGCTTTGCTTGGAATGTGGACGGTGACTCTCAAGTTGATGCCCGTTGTGGTTATGGCGCATTTGATGGGGGGATTCACGTTGCTGTCACTGTTGTGTCTGCTCTACTGTCGTTTGTCTCAATTTCAAAGCCGTTTTGGTGAGGCTACGTATACTTCGTCACTTAAGGCTTGGGCGCTGTTCGGGCTACTCATTGTGGTCGGGCAGATATTGCTTGGTGGTTGGACATCGTCGAACTATGCCGCGTTGGTGTGTACACAGTTACCCATATGTGAAGGTAACTGGATGAGCTATCTCGACTTCAAAAATGCGTTCGATTTTGCTCAACACGGCCATGATAACTATGAGTTTGGTGTGTTGGAGTATCCCGCAAGGCTCACCATCCATGTCATGCACAGGTTCGGGGCAATTGTGGCAACGTTGACAGTGCTAGTGGTCGTGTATCAGTTGTGGAAGTTTGGTCAAACACCACACCAAAAGCTGAGCGTGATTGTCGCATTAGTATTGTTTACTCAAATCAGCCTTGGGATCAGTAATGTATGGTTTCACCTGCCAATCTCAGTAGCGGTTTTGCATAACCTAGTCGCAGCGATGTTGCTCATCAGCATGGTTGTCACCAATTTTGTCGTGTGGCAACACAAACCGAGTGAGAGCTTGGTGAAGAACAGTGTATTACAAGGAGGTAATCATGGTCAGTAGAACGTCAACACAACATGGAGTGGTGGTTCAAGAAATCGCTGCCAGTCAAGAGATAGCAACCAACGGAGAAAGTGCTCTAAAAAATGAGCTGGCCTCGAAAAACAAAGCTGTTTGGAAGGTCTATTTAACACTGACCAAGCCGAAAGTGGTGGCTTTGATGCTGCTAACTGCATTGGTTGGAATGTGTTTGGCTGTGCCGAATGGATTGCCTTTGCAACAAACTCTGTTCGGAATGATTGGGATAGGGTTAATGGCAGGTTCAGCCGCTGCATTTAACCATTTGATCGATAAAAAGATCGACGGCCAGATGACTCGAACAAATCGACGACCTTTACCATCCGGCGAACTGAGTAGTGCGCGCGTGTTCAGCTTTGCCGCGGGTATTGGCTTACTTGGTTTCGTCACGCTTGTGGTGTGGGTCAATCAACTCACCGCTTGGTTAACCTTTGCAAGCTTGTTGGGTTACGCAGTGATTTATACCATGCATCTGAAGCGAGCGACGCCGCAAAACATCGTGATAGCAGGGATCGCTGGTGCAATGCCTCCGCTGTTGGGCTGGACGGCAGTTACTAATGAGCTTCATTCAAACGCTTGGTTATTGGTGATGATCATATTTATTTGGACCCCTCCGCACTTCTGGGCGTTGGCAATTCATCGTCGTGACGAGTATGCCAAAGTGAACATCCCTATGCTGCCTGTGACCCACGGAATCGAATACACCAAGACTTCTATTTTGCTCTATACCTTGTTGCTTAGCATCGTGTGTATATTGCCGGTATTGGTCGGCATGAGCAGCTGGATATACCTAAGCGCTTCATTGGTACTCAACGGTGGGTTTGTTTATCACGCTTGGGTACTTAAGTATCGTGATGAGCCTAACATGGCGATGAAGACCTTCAAGTTCTCCATTTATCATCTTATGATTTTGTTTGTTGCTCTGTTGGCGGATCATTATTTGCTCTGATAGCTCTGATAGCTCTGATAGCTCTGTACAGATCAAACAAGGTTATTCCATATCAAAACCAAACCTTTGGTTTCCACTAACCAAACCCTGACATGCCATGTATGAAAAGCCGGACAATTGATTGGCATGAATTATATAAAGGAACCGGTAATGGAATTCACTGAGCAAGATAGAGATGCTTTGTACCAAACGTGGATGTCACAAAAATCTCGAATGCGAATTACGCAGATGGAGTTTTCAAAAAAGCTAGGCATGAACCAGTTGGATTTTTCTCGAGTGCTAAGAGGGGAGAAAGCATTAACCATGTCTTTCGTTAGTCACTTCTGTCGTTTGCTTCATTTGGAGCCAAGGAATGTGCTCCCTTCACTTAAAGAAGACAATGAATCCGGGCCCAAAGTGGTTTATCTGAAAAGTAGAATGAGTGTTGATGGTGAGATCCAAAATGCTTATATCGAAGGCAATCAGGTGATCGTAGAGTATGCACATACCGTTCAGAACCATTGATTTTAGATCGAGCTCTGAGTTTTACCTCTTTTTCTACAACTTTTTCACTTAGGGTATGGCATACTTAGTTAATTCCTTGATTTACTTAAGTGCGTTATGAAACCTTTAAAAGTCCTTTTGCTTGTTGCAACCAGCATGTTTTTGTTTGGTTGTGCAGGCGGCCCAATTAAAACCGCTACTAAATTCACCAGTTATGAAGATTTTCAGCCTGGCCCTGATGGGGGCGTTGATTTAGTTTGGGCAAGGATAGGGCTGCGTGACGAACAACGTTTGAAATCCAAATTAGATGCTTATGACTCTGTGGTGATCGACCAAATCTTTGTATTAGCAGAAGAAGGCACATTAGATCAGGAAGACATTCAAGAGCTCACAGATCATATGGTGAGTCGTTTGGAAGCGAAAATATCGCCTCATAAAACGATTGTCGATGAACCAACAGGGAACACGCTGCGCTTAAGCATTGCTTTGAGCAACGTTGAAACGCCTAACCCGATCTTAGCGGTGACAAGCAGTGTGCTGCCGTTTGGCCTTGCGATGTCGACCATATCTAAGGTGACGACAGGTGAGCACACCAACGTTGGGAGCGCCAGTGTTGAGCTATTGGTCAGTAATGCGCAAGACGGCACTCCGTTGTTTGCGGCCATCGACCGCGAAGCGGGTAATAAAGACTTTTCTACTATGATTGATTCGTTAGATGATGCCAAAGATGCGATCAACTATTGGGTTGAACGTTTAGGTGATACTCTACAGAACATCGACGACGTCTAGAAAGAGCTTGTAATGCTAGAGAAAGAGAACCTAATTAAGCTAGCCAGAATGCAAATGCCATTTGGCAAGTACGCTGGCCGCACCTTGATTGATCTACCTGAAGAATACTTGCTGTGGTTCGATAAAAAGGGCTTCCCACAAGGTGAGCTGGGCGATTTAATGCAGTTATGTTTAGCTCTCAAGATTGAGGGCTTAGATTCTGTGGTGCAACCGCTTAAATATGACTATTAGTCCTAAGTAGTCCCAGTCCGTCCCCCCAAAGTTCTAAACTAAAACCCATACACCTAAGTGAGGAATAATGGTGATTTTCTGAGGAACATTCAATAAAGAGGCAAGAACTGAATCTTGCCTTTGAATGTTTATGAACCTAGAATCGCCGTAAGTTAGATATCAGTCATTAATACCTTTTCTCAAAACTCCCGAATTTATTATCAGCAATTTAATGACAAGTTCAGGGGGATAATGAGCCTTATGCTTTCACGATATTGAAATGTCAGATTTGCCACTTTAATCCGATATATATCCCATTTTTTAATTACATCACGAATATACGAAGATCAGATTATAGTCGGAAAGGTTATGGTATGCTGAATTCTATTAAATCAAAATCAAAATAGATGGTTAGGAGGGAAAGTGCTTATTTATGTAAATCAATTCCATATGGTTGGGAAGAACAGTAGTGAAACCGCGTTTCGAACAGTTGCTGGTTGGCTTAAAAATGTGACAAAGAGGCATTTTACTTCGAGAGAGCTTAAGAGTGGGGATGAGTTTTCGATTGATCGCATGCGAGTCCGAACTTACGCAGCTATCGAGCAACAACCTCTAATGTATTCAGTTTTATTGAGCCACCCAGATCACACTGTGCGTGGGCGTCAGTGGATTACTGAAATTGGTATTCGAGAGGAAAATGACAGCACGACAGTGTCCATCCTTCTTGAAACAAGCGATATCAGTACACTGGTAACGGAGATTCCATCAACTACAAAACCACGTTTAGTTAATTTTCTTCAAAGCAATGGTGAACTACATCCAGAAACTGTAGGCTTAAAAGTTCTTAGCTTCTCGAATACTCGAGAATCATTAACCGCCTTGAGCTACGAGATTGAACGCAAGGAACGTAAGCATCCGCTTGTATTGGTAAGTAATGTAAAAGGAAGCAACAAGCCAGTTATCAATCCTAGCAAGCTACAGGATCAATTGTTGGGGTTGGCTCAAGTTGTCTATTCTGACGACGAGATTAATAGTTGGGAAATGGAAGAAGTACTAACGCGTAAGTATTCTGCATGGGATGGGGCAGTTAATATTATCTATCCGTCATTTGGTAGGGATTCCTGCCATACCAAATTGCTGTCACAATTTGCAATCAATGAAATTATCGGCTCTGGATCCCATGCTCTTCAATCGATTCTTTCATAGGCTTTGTTGCGTAATTAAATTTAAAGATAGAACAACCCCGTTTCGCGTATTT
>NZ_JBFSRZ010000074.1:0-17705 GCF_041466065.1 Vibrio sp. 10N.239.312.C11 | reverse complement strand
GCTGATCAGATCGTAGGTTCTTGATTTAGTTCCATTGAATTACGCAACAAAGCCGACCAGAACATTAAAAATACTAAAGGCCCGTCAAGACATACAAGTTACTGACCGTATCTAATTATTGCTGCAAGTTACGCACTCTTTGAACCATTGAATTAACCTAGAAGCCTCAAAGCGATGGGTAATATTGATTTCGTCCCCGCGCTTTAGCTTGATAAAGATGTTTGTCTGCGCACGCATACAGTTCTTCAATATCGGTTATATCATTATTCAATACCGAGATACCTATACTGACTGTCACATCAATTAATCTTTGATTGTAAACCACTTCACGTGCTTCTACTATTTTGATAATTCGCCCCGCTATACTTTTAGCATCCTGAAACGAGGTGTCATCGAGTAATATCGCAAACTCTTCGCCTCCAATCCTTGCGAATAGGTCACTTTTACGCATTAAGCGCTCAATATCTTTCGCTAAGCAAGTCAGTACATAATCGCCCGCTTGATGGCCATAGTTATCATTAATTTTTTTAAAGTTGTCCACATCAATCATTAGCATTGAAATTGATTTTTGTTCTCTGTCAGACGTTAATAATGATTGGGACCTTTCAAAAAATAACGACGATTGTATATATTGGTCAGATTATCGACTGTAGAGAGTTGTTTAAATGTTTCGGCGCTTCTTTCAATCTCTTCATGTGCCAAAATACTAGACATTCGATTATTCAACATCGACTTAGATAATAATATAGTTGCAGGAATATATATTATTGTAAAAATAACCAAACTAATATGTTGGTGTTCACCATAATAAAGCATGATGATAATTTGGGGTATCAACATTGAGAAAAAGAAAACAATATACGCACGATATAATGATGACATTGACAGCGCAGCGGCGGTTATAATACCAATAATTAGAACGAAGCTAACAAATTCAAACGGCTGTGGTGCGTACTTCATAATTAATAATGATGATATTGCCCAAGTAATAGCTTGAAATACATTAAGAATTACAAAAATTCTTTCGTTACGATTTAGGCCTTTCTGATTGAAACAATTTAAATGAATTGTAAATAGTTTTGCATTATAAAGTCTTGCCCATGCCAATAAAACCTGACCCAAAAACCAAATGCATAAAATATCCATTGGAATAAATTTGAAAAACATTGCTCCATAAGCAATCGATACAATAAGCATCGCTATCATTGCTCTGGGTGTCTGCTCAACAACATTTTTAATCAATCTAGGATGAACATTAGACATTCCTACTCCAATCAATATACAACAACTTGAACTATAGTTAAAATCTATTAACAAATATAAAAATACTAGATCATTCAGTTATACTAATAAAATAACGAAGCTTCTATTATACTTTCTATCGCTTTATCTTCAACTATCTTGACTGGTTACGTAAAAAACTATTGATTAAGTGTTAGTTAATAGTGCTACCTATTAAAATAGAATCAAAATAACTATCTACTATTTTCAAATCTCGTTACTTTTGCACTAAAAGCAAAGATCACCATTACTGCGACCACGAATGGTAATACGTAGAGATTAAGGTTCTGCCACCCTGCAGTTGACTCCAACCAACCAGACAGTAGCGCCGTGACAGTTACACAACCAAACACAACAAATTCATTGAACGCTTGTGCCTTGGCTTTATTTTGAGCTTGATACGACTGGCTAAATAAGCCTGTTGCAGCGATGAACATAAAGTTCCAACCCACACCAAGCACAACCAAAGCCGCTCTAAAGTGCCAAATTGACACGCCATGGATATTGATGGCAATACTCACCACAAATAACACGCCACCTGCAAGGATCATCATTCTTGAACCGAACTTCTCGATGAGGGAGCCCGTAAAGAATGCAGGCACAAACATACCCAATACGTGCCACTCAATCACACCAGCAGCTTTAGTAAAATCGAATCCGCAACCAATCATCGCCAATGGTGTTGCCGTCATCAAAATGTTCATCACGGCGTAAGCAACCATGGCCGCAAACACAGCGCCAATAAAGTTCGGTGCTTTAACGATTACGCCTAAAGGATCGGCTTTGGGAGCCTGACTATTAAAAGAGACTTTAGGAAACTGAATGGTTTGTAAAATGAGTAACGCAAGAATGTTCAACCCAATCAAAGAAGCAAAAGCACCAATGTACAAGCCATCGTCTGACCATTGTTGAGACATAATCGCCAAGTTTGGCCCTAATACCGCTGCTAAAACGCCACCAGCCATAGAGATAGATATCGCTCGATGACGGGCATTTTCATCACACACCTCGATTGCAGCAAAACGATAAAGCGTACCAAAACCAATACCTATCCCAAGCAAAAACGTGGCGAAACAAAACAGATAGAAATGTTGCTGAGATAACGCGTAAGTCGCAAGGCTTGCTCCGGTAATGCCAACTACATTGCCGATACTAAACCCTCGTTTTCGTCCTAATTTTCCTGAAATTAAAGATGCAGGAATAGTGGCTGCCATTAAGCCTAAAAACTGCAACGCAACAGGCAAAGTAATCATGCTGACACTGGGTGCAATCTGTTTGCCTATCAAGCCAATCACTGAGATCAGTAATATGTTGCCCGTCATCAACAAGGCCTGACACAGTGAGAGCAGCCAAACATTTCTATTCATCTTCGTTCCTAAATATGGGCACAGCTGGTCAATAGAACAAAAAATCAACAAAGTCGCAACTCTTTGTTACTTTTAATGAACTCACCAAAGCACTCAATTAAAGAGCCACGAGTCTCGACTTCGAAGTGTATTCCGCCAAAGGTGCTTTAATCTTCGTTGCTTTACGCTCTAGAGTTGAAATTATCATTACTTAAGATAATAATAATTTTGTGTTATTCAGAAGCTTTGTTGTTTATAGGCTTTGTTATTCACAGGCTCTGTTACTTATAAGCCTTTTTATCCATAGGCGTTAGCATTTAAAGGTGAGTATGATTAATCCACTTTGGCTCAATACATTTAAGACTCTGGTTGAAGTTGGTCATTTCACCCAAACTGCAGAAAAGCTGTATATGACACAGCCTGGCGTTAGCCAACACATCAAAAAGCTTGAGCAAGCTTGTAACTGTGACTTGTTATCGAGGGAAAATAAGAGCTTCGAACTGACCGAACAAGGTCGGATTATGTATCGCTACGCTCTTAAACTGGAAAAAGACCAAGAAGATTTATTCGAATCTCTGAGTTTCGACAATCCTTATTCTGGGCAATGTCATCTATCCTGTTCGGGTTCACTCTCTTTGCGTCTGTATCCCAAGCTTCTTGAACTGCAGCAGCAACATCAAGACCTGAGCATCAACCTAGAAGCGGCACCGAACAAAAAGATATTGAACGACCTAATCCAAGGCACCACCGATATTGGAATCGTCAGACATTCACCCAATGACAGCTATTATCAGAGCCAAGTTATTGGTAATGAGGCGCTGTGCTTAATCGTCCATCATAGTCTTGCTGACTTAGAGATTACCCCTGAAGCTCTGCACAATATCGGCCTCATAGCCCATCCAGACTCTGCTCATTACCTGTCTTTGTATTTTGACCTATGCGGAGATAAAGATTTAGCGAACATCAACATCAATGAAATACCGAAGTCTGGCTACATTAATCAACTTCACCAAATTCTATTACCCGTATCCAAAGGGCTTGGGTTCACCGTGTTACCCGCAGGGGCTGTCGAAAACTTTCCAGACAGAGATAAGCTGCACGTTGTGACACCTAAAGTGAAGGTTGAAGAAACACTGTATTTGGTTCAGAAAAGAAATCGAAAACTGCCGCACAGATACAACACTGTTATCGATCTAATCAAACAACACGTCAGTAATTAGTTCGGTATAGATAGACTTAAAGCCTTTAGCTAGTTCGTTATTTCGCAGCAAGAGCTAAAGGCTTTAATGTTGGAGTGATGTTCAAAAGACAGCTACTCAGAAGCACTCAGAACCTCTTTGGCTCGTTCAAAGTCGTAATTATCTAACGCACTTTGGACATCTTTAAGAACTGCTGAATGTGAATACTGTGCCAGTAATACAGTCACGTATTGGGTCGCATCGTTATCATAAGCATCCAACAGCGAATACAACTTAGCTCGCTGCTCTTGAGTGATATTAGGCGAATTCGATGCATCAGCGCTTCTCACCTCAGTTTCTTGAGTACATGCCGTTTCAACACCTTGAGCACCAGAGCTATCAAAGCTGCTCTCTACCGTTTTGATCAATTCGATTAACCCAAGCTCAGCTTGTTTAAGATCTTGCTCATCACACGCCTTGTTATGCGCTTTGCTTTCAAGACCACCGAGTTGTTCAGCCAATTGCAACCCGCCAATAGAAGCCGCCATGCTTTTTAACGTATGTAGGTTCCGCTCTAACGTCACCCATTCATCTTGCACTAGGTTGTCGAAGGTATCCGACATAATGTTAGGCGCCCCTTGGCAGAATCTACCAAGCATCTTGTCTTGCAGCTTCACATCATGATGAGTCAACTGACCGAACCTTGGCAATGAGAAAACAGGGAGAACCATCAGAGTATCAGAGCTTAATGTCGGACTGTTAGAGCTGCTATCTTGCATCCTACCTGAAGGCGACTCTGATGACGCTTTACCCTCAACCAAAACCTCTGGCACGATGTATTTCGTAATCAAAGAGGTGGCTTTATCGATGATAATGGGCTTATCCAAGAAGTCCGTGACTCCAGCCTCTCGGGCTCGCTGTTTCGCATCAGCAAACACATTGGCCGACATCGCAATAATTGGTACATCTTTATCAAACTCACGAATCAAACGTGTAGCTTCGAAACCATCCATAATTGGCATTTGAAGATCCATAAAGATTATTTCGTAGTCGTTGTTTTTAGCTAGTTCAAGCGCTTCCTTTCCGTTTTCAGCAAGATCGGCATTTAAATTAGAACGACTGAAAAATGCTAAGGCGAGATCTTGGTTCAGCTCATTGTCTTCAACCAATAACACTCTTTGGCCTTTGAACTCTATCTGATAATCCAACTGCAACTCTTGGGCTTTGAAATCGGCTAACGCATCCGAGCTTGATCGTGGCAATGTCAGTACAAAGGAGAACTCACTGCCTTGCCCGTAAACACTCTCTACCGTAATTTGACTGCCCATCGCATGCACTAATTTCTGGCTAATGTTGAGCCCAAGCCCTGTACCGCCAAACCGACGTGTTGTGGTGGTATCCGCTTGGCTAAAGGCTTCAAACAGCTTGTGACGGTTCTCATCCGAGATGCCTATCCCGGTATCTATCACACTCACTTTCATGGTTAGGCTGCTATCGTTCGAGTCAACATGCTCCACCGTTAACGCTACGCTGCCTTTTTCCGTAAACTTAATCGCGTTGCCCACAAGGTTGAGTATGACTTGGAACAACCTCAAGGGATCGCCTTGTAATGGCGTGTCTAATTCTGGGTCTATGACCATCGACAAATTGAGTTGTTTCTCAGCCGCTTTCGACTCCATCAACTCAATCACATCTTTAAAGGTCGTTGCGGGATCAAATGGGATGCTATCAATGGCAAGCTGTCCCGCCTCTATCTTAGAGAAGTCGAGGATGTCATTAATGATGCTTAACAGTGAATGCCCCGAACGGTGCACTTTCTCAATATAGTTTCGAGCAACAGGATTAGATATTTCGCCAATGGCCAAATAAGACAAACCAATTATTGCGTTCATTGGCGTTCTAATTTCGTGACTCATATTGGCTAAGAATTCCGATTTAGCTTGGCTCGCCAAATCGGCCCTCTGTTTCTCTTCTTCTAATTGCTCATTAAGGCGCTTCATTTCTGAAATATCGAATGCCCAAAATAGCGTGGCTATCTCACCATCTAGCTCAAACAAATAATAGCTGACGAGCGCAACGAAACGGGTTCCATCAGATTTTCTAAGCACCAACTCCCGGTTTACTACCTTGCCATTGAGCATTAGCTCCTTATGTACATCATCCCGAACGGATAAAGAGTCATGAATAGAAGCTACATCGATAGAATCAAGATCGAGACCTTCAACCCCAAACAGCCGTTTCGCAGTATCGTTGGCATAACGAACTTTCTCTTCAAACACAACACTCGCGGCGATAGGAGAGCTGTTAAGCATATTGTAGAGCTGCTCCTGAGCCTTCTTAAGCGCCTCTGTTGCATCATTGGCAATGCTTATTTGTTTCGAGAGTTTTCGATTCCAGAAAACGATAAGTAAAACGATCACCAAAGCAAAACCTGAAATGGTATAAACCAATTCATAGTCGACTCTTTCTATCGCTTTTGGCGCTGCCCACTTCGCCGATATCTTTTGACGTTCTTCAGCAGAAATGCTCTCAATCGCCTTATTCACAATGGAATAAAGCAAAGGTTCAGACTTAATGACGTGTAAGGTTGGAGAAAGGAAAAAATCAAGTCGTCCGATAATTCCGACCTCACGATGACCAAATGAATCAATGAGGTAGTTTAGGACTTCGACAGTATCGATCATGCCATCTAGGGTTTCATCATCCAGTCGGTTAAGCCCATCTTCAGTGGATTCTACTTTCACCCATTCAATATTCGGGTATTTCCCGACAATCGCATCGGTATTTGCTGCGTTCTTCAAGATACCGATTTTCCATCCTTCAGCTTCCTCAAGCACCAAGCTACTTATGTCTCGTCTCGATGCAATAGCTAAACGGCTTGAAAACAGGCTCTTGACTGCTTTGACGTTGTCTCCTAACGAACGGTTCTCTTGTGCTGCGGAGACCAGTTCTACTTCATGATGATCAACCAAGCTTCGGGTCTCAGACCAACTTGCAACGTCTACATGGTTGATACTTAACCCTGTTTTCTGCTCAATGAGCGTTAGGTAATCGTCAATCATACCGATGTATTCACCGGTATTGGATACCGCCTCATAAGGCAACGAATTTGGATCGATACCTATCCGAACATCCGGATTGTCTTTGATCCACTTCCTCTCTTTTTGGCTTAGATTTAAGATCTCTCCAGTCAAATTACTCGCTTGATAAACATCCGCAATATAGCGTTTCGCCGCATCTCCGAATGAACTAAATTGTTCGACTGATGGAAAATAAACATGGTTCCGCTCTAACGACTGAACATCAAAGTAGAAAGTCATCGAACCAGAATTGGTGCTCCCTCCTTTGGTTCGATAATTTGCGACCTTGGTGACTGATGAAAAGTGAGAGGTGTTTTTCTTCTCTCCATATTCATCAACTAGGTTACCGATGTACCAAGATTTGATTGGACGATTACTATTATCCGCCTGTGCAGTGATCACCTGAAATGAACTGTCCGTATCGAAAATTTCAAAAACTTCGGTTAACTCTTCAAAGCGGTCATTGACGATAAAATACGCGGATATTTGCGCTATGATATTCGCCTTTTTAAGCACTTGGCTTAGATCATTCTGAACCTGCATCTCAATAATTTGGCTTAAACCGTCATCGGCCTGTTTAAGGTTGTTAATCGCGGCATTAAAGCTGTCTCTGATTTCCTCACTCTTAAAGTCAACATAGATCGGATACTCAACTTTATACTCGTCATGTAACGTTAGCTCTGCCATTTCAATAAAACGAGTATTGGTGATAAACCACTCCAGCACTCTTCGTTCAACCATTAACAGGTCAACATTTTGAGCCCTCAATTGTGAGAATGCCGATTCAAGACCTTCGTAATCTTCGACACGACCAATGTCTAACTTACCCTTCAGTACTTCAACAGAATTTTTAATTGGTGAGGTCTCGTCGAACAATAACGCCCCTAGTGATAGGTCGTTCTGAGATTCAAGTTTGAGCTTGCGGCGAGTCAGTGAAACAGGAACAAACTCAACATTAAGAACTTTATCACTTAGGAAATGAGCATTAGGATCATCAAACTGAACGCCAGAAACAAAGGCAATAGAATTATTGTTGTCGATGGCCTTTCTAGCGGCACTAGGAGGGAGAGTGACAACGTCACCCAGCTTATACCCCATATCATTAAGAGCACGTTGAATAATGTCGTGTTCTAGCCCGACCGCGGTGCTGTCTGGATACATATACGGAGGATTACCAAAGCCAAATACGCCTTTTAGTGGAACTCGATAGGGAGAAGTATCTAGCCACTTTGATAAAATCTGGTTCTTATTTGCAACGTCAAAAGTTTCAATTTGTTTGTTGATTAGCGTCAGTAGCTCTGGTTCGTCATTTCGAATCACCATCGACGCTTCTAACTTTTTCCAATGCTCCAAAACATAGTTGACCGCTAGATCATGAACGCCAATCTTTTTCGCAAGATCCATAGTGGTGATAGGTTCACCGACCATGCCTTCGACATCACCAGACCCTAACGCACGCACCGCATCAATAACATTCTCAAAATCGACTCTTTCGATAGAGCTCAACCTCACTCCTGCACGCTCCAAGTCTATGTTTTCATTAACCATAGCTATGCGGCGTTTATTATTTTGATCTAGGTTTCCATCGAGTTTGTTGTCGATAGGGACTATCACAGCCACCTGATAAGGAATATAGGGATCACTTGCAAGAAAACGTCCACCTTCACTTGGGTCGAACTGTTGGAATGGGAAAACGTCGCCTCGCCCGTCGACTAACGCGGCTTTAGCCTCGACACGCGAGTTAACTGTGACAAACCGAACATGAACACCAAAACGCTGTTCAAGATCTAATGTCCAATCTTTGATGATCCCTGAGACCTTTCCTTCTTCATCGATAAATGAGTATGGGTAATGGTCGGTAAGGGTAACAAAGGTAATCGTTGGTTGGTTTTCTAACCACTGATTTAACGTTGCATCGCTCACTTCGCCGGCGTTTGCACTGCGAATGACTAGTGACCACACAAATAAGCCAATGATAAGAGATAATACAAAACGATTTAGTGACAACATCAAGCCATCACTCATCGCTAAACTTCTCTTTAATCGCAAGAATCTCGGGCAACTTAAGAAAGAACAGATCAACGATAGTTGGATCAAAATGTTTGCCTTTCTGTTCTTCAAACAAGCTCAGTGCCTCATCGACACTCCAAGCCTTCTTATAAGGACGCTCTGCTGTCAGGGCATCAAACACATCAGCCACCGCAGCGATTCTTCCTACCAAAGGAATTTCTTCACCCGCGATCTGGTTTGGGTAACCGCTGCCATCCCATTTCTCATGATGATATTGCGCCACCTGAATCGCCATACGCATCAGTTTGGAATCACTCTGCCTACCAAGAATTTCAACACCGTACTCGACGTGTTTCTGCATGGTATTCCACTCACCGGCATCCAACTTACCAGGCTTTAGCAGCACACTATCGGGAATGCCAATCTTGCCAATATCATGCATTGGTGCTGCATCACGCAACGTCTCGGCATCTTCGTCAGTCATTCCCAAGGCTTTAGCTAGCACTTCACAGTAGTGACTCATACGCTTAACGTGCATGCCTGTTTCATTGTCTTTAAATTCAGCAGCTCTACCCAGTATGTTCAGTGTTTCTAGCTTACCGAGATTGATCTCTTGAGTTTTCTCTTTTACCTGACTAAACAACGCGCGTTGTTGGTCATAAAGTGCGATATGCGTTTTCACACGCTGGAGTGCAATAGCAGGGGTTATCGGTTTGGTTAGGTAATCTACAGCCCCCAAGGAGAGCCCTTTTACTTCGGCTTCAGGTCCAATTTTGGCAGTAACGAAGATAATGGGGATATGCGCGGTGTTGGGCTGTTCTTTGAGCTGTCTGCAAATTTCATAACCGTCAATATCAGGCATCATGATATCGAGGAGAATGAGGTCTGGCTGAGGCACCATCTTGGCTATCTTGATGCCAATGGTACCGTTAATTGCTACTTTGACTTGATAGGTATCTTTAAGTATTGCAGTCAACACATCCAAATTGCTTGGGGTGTCATCTACGACTAACACTATGGGTTTACGACTCATTGATACCTCGTATAAAAATCAAACAGTTATAAATATAGTGTAGAACGATTTTTAGAGGTTAATCAGAAAAAATAGCAATTGTTTATTGAAAATGAAGAGTAGATCTTCGAGTGACATCAAACCAACGTTTGTCGAAGTATGACCAGTCAAAAATTCGGCATCCACCCTTTGAATGTGAACCAGATAAAAACCATCAATTAGTTTCAACAAACACTCGCTTAAAATCAACCGACAATCAACTGAGGACGAATTAGATCATAAACGAAACTTTGTTCATTAAAGTGATTAAAGACTTGATTAACGACACCACCAGCCATATGTGAGTGTCCTCCACCAAACCCAGCACCTGTATCATTCAAAGCTCTCTTTATCACCTTCGCCACATCATTTTGGGGGCACTCAGAACGCAATGAAACGAATGTTCTCTCATGGCTACGAGCACTTAACACTACTATATCTATTTCATCAACGGTCAATAGAAAGTCGCCAAGCACTCCCAGCATATTTTTGGGGCACCCTTCTGGTAAGCTGCCAAATGCACAATTGCCGTCTTTCCTAATAGCTTCAAACATGGAATCAAATAACTTCAATTCTTGATATTCGATTTGATTGCGACAAATACGATTTACCATATTCATATCGGCACAGCTTTGGAGTTGAAAGAGAGCTTTGATATCAGCTTTGTTCATTGCTCGGGTAAAATTTGCCGTATCGAACGTTAATCCAACAAGTAAAGCCGTTGCTACGCGCTCTGGAATAGGCAGATCGTAATGATTAAAGTACTCAACCATAATGGAAGCTGTTGCGCCATAGTTAGGTCGAATATCTGAAAACCAAACGAAACTGGGTGCTATAACCTGATGATGATCGATCACACCAACTTCTATACCAGGTAAATCAGTAACGTTTTTTTCACCAATACAGCCATCCACAACAATGATTTTATCATTGGGTTTTAGATCTAATCGGTGTGACTTAACAATGGGAATATCAAGCCACCCAATCAAATTATGTAAAGAAACACGGTCAATAAAGCCTTGATAGGTAATGAGGGGTTTAAAGCCCTTCTTCCTAAGTAAATAAGCGAGAGCAAAAGCGGAGCCTACCGCATCATGATCAGGAAAGTCATGAGCTTGAATGATGATTCGTTCACAGTCCTTTAGGCGTTCCAGAAAATCGTCAAATGAGAAAATAGACATACTTCACCTTAACCTTTGAGCTTTTCTATTGTATTGAGAACAGTTTCAGTACCACTATCCAATTGACTAACCATCTCATCTCCATATTGAATTCCAATAAAAACGCCGATAGCGATTAAGAGAAGAGCAATAATTTTTAACATAAAAACACCACCATCTATAAATAAAGCGAATCAATTGAGCTCTATAAGTAAGAACAACACCCTCCTAAGCCTCTCAAATAGAAGCTAATTAAGAAACACTCCTCCCAAATTAACTAAAACTTGCTCACATTTAACAAAACAAACATTGACTTATATCTCATTGCGATTGATGCGCTATTGAGTGATATTCAACTAGATTATATGGTCTTGAGCTCATCTGACACTACGGCCATACGGAAGACTTATCTAATGACACGGAATAGAATTGTCACAGGTATGCTATTTGCGCTAGCACCAACTCTTAGTTTTGCTAACGCTGACAATCAATTTGAATTTTCACACTCTAAACAGGGAACTGTATGTTCATCTAATCCTGATATTTGGCAACTTGGCGGAGAGCTGCAAGTTGATGCTCCTATTTCGCTGAATGGCAAGGTCATCACTCGCAGCGGGCAAAAAAAAGCAAGCAATAATGTTGACCTATTTGCAGGAAAAGAGTCCTCTACCGAACAACAATACATGACGAGTTCTATCGGATGTATACAATCTGACGACCCAATGTCATTGGTTGGTGCTGTCGCATCTTTATACGAAGTACAACACATTGAGCAGCTCAGACATCCCACCACCAGTTCGAGAGCCTGATCTGCCCAAAGCGCCAGAAATCGTCAAAGATCAATTTGAAACCAAAACTCAATTTGATCAACGCGTCGAAAAATTGCGAATAGAACGACAAAAACAGATAGCCGCTATACAACTTAAATACCGTCAACAAGTAGAAGCTCGAAATGCCAAAATTCGAGTCCTACAAGAAGGGGCAGACTCTCGAAAGGGCAACTTGGGCGTGCAAAAAACTCGACTCGTTGCTAAGGCTTTTAGAGATGTAATGGGTAAGCCGGTCGTCACAACAAAGAGTTATGATGCTGAAAACCAGCAAATGCACCTGTTGTTTAAAGCGTCAAATCAAAACTATCAGCGAGACATTATTCTAAATGTACCTCTTGAGCAGGCGCGTGATGTCTTCAGCAATATCGATAACCTTGACCTCGCACTCACCTACTCTTATGACGAGAATCAACTAGAGCTCGTAAATATAAAAGGCAACTACAATGACGTAATGTTCTCAGGGGATGTGGCTAAAAGTAATTATCAGCCCGAAGCTCTGAGTGTGGTTCTTAACAGTGGCCCAAGCAGTGCCGCGACTCCAGGGCTAGAGATGCAAAACCCTAACTTAATCGATGCGTTTGAAGTCGATTCACGCCTCTCGGCAACGGACAACACCGCCTCTGATGAATTGAAGCAACTACTTAATGGCTTTGTGCCTGTGGAAAGTAATTCATCCAACTGGTTCTTCAACCTATCTATAGAAGATTACGCAAATTCAGATCAAGTAGCCTTTGCGCGCAGCAGTGGTGAAGTCATGTCTGACGTCGCGACAAAAGTTCTGGGTGTTCCAGAAAGGCACGTCTACGAGCTCATTGACCGTGACGCAACCAGTGGTGCGATTAAAGATAAGTTACGTTTAATGTTAGACAACGTCGATGAAGGCGATACGGTTTACTTCTACTACAGTGGACACGGTATCCCTGCGATTCCCGATAATGATCCTTACATTCTCCCGCAAGATAAGATCCCTGACTACATAACTGATGATGAGTTCTTCAAACTCGATAACCTCTACAAAACACTGTCTAGCAGCAAAGCAGGCAAGATAGTCGTTATGGTTGACAGTTGTTTCAGTGGAGCGACTGATGGTGTATCGGTCATCAAAGGGGTTGCCGCCTCCAGACTGGCACCGAAAACAGTCAGTATCGATCCTGAGCGTATGGTCGTGATCACCGCGGGACGCGATAAAGAGTATTCCAATATGTACCAAGAAAAAGGTCATCGCCTGTTTAGTTACTACCTCATGAAATCAATGATCGAGGGAAACAAAGATGTGAATACGCTTTATCAAGATGTTTATGACAAAGTGAAATCTGCCTCTTTTGAGATGGGGGATTTAAAACGTCAACATCCAACAATTACCGGTAACCAGACTATGTCACTTTAAGAGCGTGTCTCTTTTAAGATCGTACCACTTTTAAAACTATTTCAATTTACAACATATTTGAAACATTGATTAAGGCTTATATCCATGTTTAAGAAAACACTTTTAGCAACATCCGCTCTTCTAATCTCATCAACAGCCTTCGCTGCAGATGTAGAAAACTCGAATCTAGATATCGCTTTCCAAGGAGCTCATTTCCAAGGTGCTGGTAATCAAGTCACCATGCTGCGAGTTCCAGTAACCAACAAAGATACGGGACAAACCCAGTTCTTTGACATGAGCGCTCAATTTGCAGCCGACAAAAACGGTAATCTTGTGTTCAAAAACATGAGTTCTGTAAAATCCGTAGCTTTTGCAAGTGCGAATCAACTGATATCAGGGCATTACTCTGATAGTAGGGGCCGTAGTTGGTATATCGATGGGCCATCTATTGGGGCTGACGGGCGACAAATATGGAGTATCCAAACTCAAAACGGCTATTCACACAGCTCTTCTGCTGGAGGGCAAGTAATGAGTGGTCCTTTAAAAAATAATGAGCTAGCAGCCAATGCCGATGGTTTTAAAGAGGTTCTAAAAAATGCTTCCGCGCTTAATTATGGTGTTGTATCTGGTGATGATTTAATTAGTGCAGCTCAATCAGGGAAAATGATTTCACTAGTAAGGTACAGCTCTAAAGGAGAACCAAATGCTAGTTGGAGCCTTCGTTCTGCGCCAGAACCACAACCGGAAGACTAATGAAAATACTAGCGCTAATCATCTCCCTGTCGAGTGCTTGTGCTTTCGCTTCCCCGTCTTGGTACGGGGAGGTGCCATCAGACTCAACCTTGAGCTATGGGTTCGGCAAAGGCAACACTTATCAACAAGCCAAAGACGCGGCTTATCATGATCTGGCTAAAGGTGTTGAAAACCGAATAGTCAGTAAGACCACCAGTACTAAAACCTTCAAAAATGGTGAGTTGAAAAAATCTGCGGCTTCTCATAAAGAGTCCATATCCAATGTGGTTTTCCGAAACAACGTCACCGTTATCAACAGTGAAAAATCGCAAAACCAGTTTTATGTTCAAGTTCAATATGACCCCGAGTCATTTGCACAAAAGCTCTCTGCTTGGTTAAAGAAATCACAATGTCACAGTGAATTACACCCATACTGGTCAACAACGACCATGCTACAAAACTGGGTGGAACAACATCAATGCTTACCGCATATAGATATCGAGCGGTTTGCTGGGGGCTGGATGCTTTCTAACAGTAGTGGCCAGTTAATACTACCGGAAGCAAAGTATAACCACCTATTTTTCAACTATTCAGATGAAAGTATAAATATTCACTCATCCAAGCGACGACTCAATGCTGGCGACCATTACTTTATTCAACTCAACTCAAACCAAGCGGGTTATCTCTCTTTGTTTCAAGTTTATGAAGATGGCAGTACAGGCGTGTTAGTTGAAAACCATCAAGTCACAGAGGGCGACTCTATCGAGTTTCCAGATAGAAATCAGTATGACGGAATCGAAGCGCTACTCAACAACGGACAAGAGACCTACGATACCAATATCGCATTGCTCTGCCCTACAAAAATAGACACCTCTCGATTTGAGCGATTGGATGAATCGCGTTTATCAACAGACACCCCAGGGTTTGGGTTGATCCTGAACTATTTCGAGCACTGTGATTTTGTCATGGAACGGCTCTCGATAGAGAAAGGTTAACCCCTCGGTCAAGGAACAGATATGAAGAAAATAATTTGCCAGCTATCCCCTTTAGCGATACTGATCTCTAGTGGATGGGCATCTGCAGATACGCTGCAGCAAGCGTGTGAACTTTCAATTACCGAACAAAGTTGCCCTAGCGTCGAACATTTTGTCAATCAACCTTTTGAAGCGAAAGATGAGTTTGAAAAATACAAACTCTGCAGTGAAGCCCAATTTGATCTTTACAAAGTGCAAAAAAACTGCGAATTCGATCAATATGTGGCACAAGCTCAACAAGAGTTTGATAAGTTTAAAATCAAAGTTTCAGAATCTTGGGATAATCCTACCTTTAGCGACCAATTTAAGTGGGTCAGCTACAGCCCCTCTCTACAAATAAAGCGTGAAGTTAACTTCGAGAAAAATACGATTCAAGTCACCACTATTGCAGGTGAAACAACCTCAATAGAAGAACTCAAAGAAGAGATCGTGCGCACGTCTCAGCTGACCATAGGCGAAGCCCAACAAGCCGATGCTTATACCTCTGAACTGATTGAAGCAACAAATGTTGAGAAACTCAGTGACAAGACATTCTTACCCGTTTCCGAAACACCAAAGGTCCAGGCTCAAGAGTTAGACAAGGCTCTTGAAACTGTGGCCGTGACCAAAGCCAAAGACAGTAAAGGCAATACCGTTCTCAAAGCCGTTATTTCTTTTCCGCCAAGTTGGCTTAATCGTAAAGAACAACGCTTTTTTGATACCGTTGAAGTTTACGCAGAAAAATACAAACTTGAGCCTGAATTTATACTGTCTATCATCAAAACAGAAAGCGCTTTCGATCCTACAGCAACCTCACATGTTCCTGCCTTTGGCCTGATGCAAATTGTCCCAAGTTCCGCAGGATTAGATGCGACAAACTTCCTATTTGGTGAACAACAGTTACTGAATAAAGAATACTTATTCGACCCCGAAAAAAACATTGAGGTCGGTACCGCTTATTTGCACTTACTGCGCTCTCGCTACTTCAAAGGCGTTACCAATGAAGAGAGCTTGAAGTACTGCATAACAGCGGCTTACAACGGAGGCATGGGGCCAATCTATCATATTTTCGGTGGCAAACGCTCAGTTGCAATCAAGAATATTAACCAGCTTGAACCACAACAAGTATTCCAAACTATCCAACAAAAGCATTCTGCTGCGGAAACTCGTAACTACTTGAAAAAAGTAAGTAAAGCAGAAGTTAATTACGAAAAGAATATGATTTAAGGATAAAACATGAAAAAGACTCTAATTATCGCTGCAATTACTACATTGTCATTTCAAGCAGCCGCTAACTCCGAATTTCCTAGCTGGCGCATGAACCCACAATCTGATTTGCCTGAAGGCTTAATCGCGGGTGTTGCTTGTGTTGAAAGTATGGGAGATATGACGCTTGATATGGACATCGCTTCAATGGAGGCGAGAGCATCGCTAGCCGCATCTCTCGAAGCCATGGTGCAAAAAGAGCTCGATACAAATCGAACCTCGGAGAAAAAGAAGATTGTAACAGCCGATCGTAAAGACAATGTTGTGACTACAACCGTAACCGCTAAATCGACCACAAAACAACTAACCAACCAGTTAATGAAGTTTACCTGGGTAACAGAAAGCGTTTCTGTAGAAAAAGATGTCGAAGAATATTTATGTACCCGTGTGGTTGCACGAGCACCTCAAGTTGTTGCTGAATAAGGTTTTATCATGTCAGAACAAGCTCTACCTTCATCTGTTGATAAAACAGCACCAGAAGAAGACATGTCTTTAACTCAACAAGCTCCCAATGAAGATCAAAAAGATTTTCTTGAAATAATGAGAGAGAAGACACCAAACTCTATCCTTGCCATCATTGCGCTGATCATCGCAGGTGGTCAGTTCAACGATGCTATTGATATGGGAAGCAAAGGTTGGGACCTCTTAATTTCTAACTTTTCAGATGCTCCATCTAACGAGCGCCTTTCTAAAGTCTATATTCGTGCTTCCAGTGGCATTTTAGAAGAGACATTTGGCTCTCCGGTTTATACCAAGATGTCGAATGGTGAGGTACAGATAAAATACTACAAAGACAGTAAGTTTATTCTTTCTGCAATAACATCCAACGACACAATAGATGCTTTTCTCATTTTCCCTAAACCGGGGTTTGTCGCTGATGTGAACTACCACGCAGGCAGCGCCACTTATTTGGAAACCAACTTCGTTAACTCGACAACAGAACATGCTGCCATATCCAATATTGCGCGTTCAGGGAATTATTACATTGAAGAAGCAGAAGGTGGTCGCTATGAACTGTTATACAGCTCTGTCGGTGGTTACAGCGAATACCTATCCCCTCTCTCTGCGCAACAACTCAAGTTACTCGCTGATTTTAATGACAAATTGATGATGGAAGAGAATACAAAAGATTCTCTAACTAAACTACGTAGTGAAATCAGGCCAAACTTTTATGGGTATACGACGGTCGATTTAGAATCACTTGCCCCTGCAATTCTTACCAAACTTGAATATGAATTGATCACTGATTAACAGCAGCGTTGGTCATTGATAATCGGTATCCAGTAATGTGTATATCTGATTCGGTTAGCTCTACGTACATTGATGAACTCATTGAGTTGGCTTTGTTGCGTAATTCAATGGAACTAAATCAAGAACCTACGATCTGATCAG
>NZ_JBFSRZ010000073.1:0-17867 GCF_041466065.1 Vibrio sp. 10N.239.312.C11 | reverse complement strand
AACCCGCATCATCAGCTTGGAAGGCTGAGGTAATAGCCATTATACGATGCACGCACACTGTCTTAAGAGTAAGACTGAAGCATCAAGAAGACTGGAGCGTACAGCGGGAATCGAACCCGCATCATCAGCTTGGAAGGCTGAGGTAATAGCCATTATACGATGTACGCACATCGTCTTAACGAGTTTGATAATGCCACATCTAACTGAAAACGAAACCTTTTTCTTTCATTTTTATTCTAAGTGCTCGCATAACCACCACTCCGCTAGTTTTTCCATCATGTTCGGCGCTTTTAGAGTGAATAAAATGTGACTAAACTCTCGTTAAACGTAGGGCGAGAAACAACAAAGAACCCTCCACTCTTTCTAAGACCCATTCAGTTGGATTTATAAACCTATTTTAGTGGTGTTTTCTCATCATAAAATCAACATAAATACAGGCAATTTGACCGTTAACATAAACTGATTTCCATTCGTATTTTGATGCCCAATAATAACAATCTGGATGCATTGTTTTAACTTGCCAGTCTGCCAAAGCATTCATCAAGCGAATACGAAGCGGGTGGAGTTATAGGCTCCTCTAAGCGTTCGAAGGAAAAAGTAACGAATTTAGTTGATAATTCATGCAAAACTCTCGTCATTACGTCTATCGTTTGGTACATTTGCCGCACATTTTGTCTCCCCTAAAATTCCCATGCCTTCTCAGTTCCGAATTAACAAAATTGTTGAAATTGGTGACACTCTTCATCGCAGTGGTTGTGCTCCTTACAAGCTAGAGAAATACACCCAATTCTATGCAAAAAAGCATGGTGTTGATGTGATGATCCAAGCAACGCCAACCGCGATTAATTATCAATTCCCAGACGATAACAACGCCGTTATTCTTAAGCGTCTAAAGCCTGCTTCGATTAACTTGAGTTTGTTGGCCAATACCATCATTCGTATTAACCAACCGAGCAGTGAGCCTGTGCCAGAGCCTGTCGGTTACTCTAAACTTGTGACGGCACTGGCCAATATGGGTATTCCGCCAGCGTATCTGATGCTAATTGGCAGTACGTTAGAAGCGGTTGGCTTTTCTGCATTACTGGGTTTGATGGTTTGGGTATGTCAGCAAGTTCTTCATTCACGTCGCGCTATTGCGGTTGAATTCATCTCGGCACTATTAACGGGTATCTTCGTGGCATTTTTGGCAAGCACAGGGTTGCCGATCCCGGTGTGGGCGTTATGTATCGCTTCGATTGTCTTGTTTGTCCCCGGGTTATCCATAGCCAACGCACTAGAATGTTTGGCGTTTAATGATCTCGTCTCTGGTACCAGTTTGTTAGGGCAGAGCGCATTAACCCTGATAAAGCTGTTTGTCGGGATTATCATGGGGCTCAACATTGGTGAAGCGATATGGGGACAAGCGGTCTCCATTGACTATACGAATGCGGTTCCGACATGGATGCACATATCTGGTTTGGTGTTGATCTCGGTGTCGATTGGTGTGATGTTCAATGCGCGTCCTAAAGACATCTTACTTGGCTTGCCAGTGGCAGTTCTGGGTATGTGGGGGCCATTCTATCTTGGTTTTGATAGTGGCTGGGTTGTCGGTACTTGGGTTACGACGGTTCTTATTACTTTGTACGGGACTTGGATTGCCAAGAAGATGGAACTCACGGGCTCTATTTATATCGTGCAAGGGATCATCATCTTGGTTCCGGGTAGCCGAGTATTAGTGAGTGCTAGCCAGTCGGTGTTTGAACAATCGATTTTGCCTATCCCGAGTATCGGTTTGTCGGCGTTATTCATGTTCTCTGCAATTGTGGCAGGGCAAATCACCGCTTACTCGATTTACTCACCAAAAGTCGAACGTTAATCCGTTCCGCCTCCCAAGCCCTTAAACAAACACAGCTTAACGGTTGTGTTTGTTCGTTTTAGGTACTGCTCTTTTCTAAGTTAAATTACGCTACTGAAAATTGGTTCGATTTGTGCTCGCTAAGCCTAACAAGAGTCATTAAAATGGACGCAAATTTTATTTAAATGAAGTATTAACGTATGTCTTTACCTCCTTGTCCGCAATGCCAATCTGAATATGTCTACCCAGACCAAAACAACCTAATCTGCCCTGAGTGTGCCTATGAGTGGAACCCAGAAGAAGAGCGTTTAGAAAGAGAAGCCGCGCGTGTTAAGGACGTAAATGGCGTTGTATTGGAAAGTGGTGATAAAGTTACCTTCATTAAAGATCTAAAAATCAAAGGCAGTTCTAGCGTATTGAAAATTGGTACTAAAGCTGTGATTCGACGCATCAATGAAGGCAAAGATCACCAGCTAGATTGCAAGCTGGATGGTGGCGGTGAAATGCTGGTTACAGCGAAGTACGTTAAGAAGCAGTAACCATTGTTTCAAACAATTGTCGTAAATCTTCAATAAGTTTAAGTCGCTTCTCGGCATACTGACTCGCTTATTAAACCGCAATAAATCCAGAGAATTAAGATGATCAGACAATACCGTCCAGCCGATATTGAAACCGTTTTAGATATTTGGTTAACCGCTTCGATCAAGGCGCATGATTTTGTGGCTCCTGAGTTCTGGGAGTCGCAAGTGGGTAATATGCGCGACATATACATCCCTGCATCAATAACTTACGTGTATCAAATAGACGGTGAGGTTCGTGGCTTTTATTCGCTTTATGAAGGGATTTTAGCTGCGATCTTTGTGAGCCCGCAGCATCAAGGTTGTGGGGTTGGTAAGCAACTTATCCAACACGCGAAGCTTGAATGCCCGAATCTGTCTTTGAATGTGTATAAAGAGAATCAAGCGACCATTGAGTTCTACTTGTCTCAAGGTTTCTCTATTGTGAGCGAACAAGTTGATGAACATACAGGGCATCAAGAATACACCATGCACTTAGCTTAGACTTGATCGCTAAATCCGAAAGAGCAGTAACTAGGAATCGAAACTATATGGACATGGTCAAAGCTGATATTTCGTACTCAAGTGCCTTTTATCACTATGTGAATGCTTGCTCTGAGGATGGGTTAGAAATTTATACAGGTATTTCTGACAGTAGTGATACGTATTTAAAAAGGCGAGTCGCTTATTCAAAAGGTGAGGAACTGCCAGAAGGTTGGACGCCTGCTTCTACTTATTTTTGTGTCGAGTCTGGACGTATTCTTGGAGTGATAAGAGTTCGTCATGGCACCAGTCCGTACATTCACGATGTCATAGGACATATCGGCTATGAGACGCTGCCGCAAACCAGAGGGCGGGGTATCGCAAGTCATATGTTGTCTTGGGTTCAACGGCACGTATTGTCCGAAAGCGCTATTATTACGTGTGAGAGGGGCAATATAGCTTCGCAAAAGGTGATTGAGAAGTGCGGTGGACAATTCCTGAATACCTTTTACTCGGAGCAAGATAAACACGAAGTCTTACGTTACCAACTAGAACCAAAATGAACATTTAAGCGTGGCATTTTTGGGTTTTATCGGGGTTACTATGTCCCGGTTTAAACGAAAATGAAGCCATAGCCAATTATTGTTGGAGATATTTTGAAGTATTCGACAAGACCCGCTCAGTCATCAGATTATGAATTTCTGTTCGAGCTGAAAAAGGCGGCTGAATTTGAGCCAATCAAAGCTGTTTTTGGCTGGGATGAGCAAATTCAACGAGATATACACGCCGAAGAGTGGGCAGAAGAACGACCTGAAATCATTGAATATCAAAGCAAAGCGATTGGCAGTGTGTTGCTGCAAGACAAGGGCGATCACTTCTATTTTTGCCGATTCTTCTTACTACCTGAGTATCATGGGAAGGGCATTGGTAGCCAAGTATTGAAAGATTGTTTAACTAAGGCTGACAGCCTCAATAAACCCGTCGAACTTTGTTATCTACAAGGTAATCGAGTTGGGGAGCTGTATCTAAGATTTGGCTTTGAAATCACCTCGCAAAACGATCAGTTTGTTTATATGTGGCGATCACCTGGCCAACATAGCAGATGTTAGATATAGCCTTTTAAAGTTATAGAACAAATAGTTTTATATCAATGTAACTAAGTCTTAATCGCTATGTCTTGTGGCGGCACACCGAAGGTTTTCTTAAAAGCATTGGTGAAATTAGAAGGGTGCTGATAACCCGCTTCATAGGCGGCCTCGGTGATTGAAACCAACCCTCGTTCTAAATGCTGGCGTGCGATCTCTAATCGTCTCAAACGGATGTAACCGTTGATTGTCATGTTGTATGACTGCTTAAAACGCCTTTGAATATTAGATACACTCATCGAAAAATGCTCAGCAAGCATTTTTAGGCTCAGCTCTTGGTCGAGATGAATTTCAATAAAGCAGATTACAGCCTCAATTCGTTCGTCATAACTTTGATGTTCAATGTTAGTTACACGTGTCGCTGGTTTTATTATTTTTGGTTTAGTTTGGTAAGCCAGACAGCAAGTTTGTGGTAGTTGATGCATCGAATTCTCAAGGATCTGTTGAGTTAAGGATTCTATATGCAACTTCTGATGGAAGTTATTGGGTGAAGAGCAAGTCGTCAATTCTTGTGTCAGCTTCCAGATTTCTTCCGTCACTTCTAATTGGAAGTTGGCATTATGTGTATTGATGAAGTTTCGGCATTTACACTCTTCGGTTACTCGAGATTCGAACCATTTTGGTTTGACTAAGATGTTAATCTTATTGAGTTTATTGCTTGCTGTCATCACTCGACGGAAATTGGCGGGTTTAGTGAGGTTGACCACCACACCTTGAGGTTGATGAGTGGCATCGAGATCAAATTCGAGATCATCGTAACCAAATGACAGCTTACCTTCCAAAAGAATGGTGATCAGAACTGAAGCGTGAGCGGTAGAGCGGTAGAGATTATCTTAGTATCGACGAGCTCAATACAGCGGCCACCGTGGATAAATATTAGTTCATTATATTGATAAGAAAGAAATTTCCCCTCAGCCAGTGATGTCTGTGTAGTTTGACCTTGTGTGACAATAATCTGCTTTTCTGTTTGCTCCAACTTTTTAGTCAGAGTGACTTTGCCAATTTTAGCTCGTTTAGACGTTACTTCACTCATTTGACCGTTCCTCATAACAGCTGTGCGTTTTTGCATAAGCAAATCATCTGTGCATTTATAGGTTACAACTCTATCATGATTGATAATTATTATCATTTACATATAGGATTGAATCTATGGAAAGCCCAGTCAGATCAACAATTAAGCTTTCAGCCCTCTATATCGCAATTGCCAGCACGTTTAGTAGCTCTGTTATTGCCGAAGAAAGTACATCGCACTTCGATGAAGTTGTGGTTTGGGGAACGAAAGTCTCAAGCAACACTGAATCGATCATTGCAGATGACATGTCACTGAAGCAAGCTGACCATATGTCAGATTTGCTGCGCGAAATCCCCGGTGTTGATGTTGGGGGAACGCACTCGATCAACCAGCGAATTACGATTCGCGGCCTAAGCGAAACTGACTTAGACATTCGATTAGATGGCGCTTCTCAGCACGCCAACATGTTCCATCATATTGGTAATTTGACTCTTAACCCTGACATATTGAAATCAGCGGATATCCAAGTAGGTAACAACTCGGTGACGCAAAATGGGTTAGGCGGTTCAGTGCTGTTTGAAACCAAAGATGCCAAAGATCTACTTCGCTACGACGAGACTTTTGGCGCTCGTGTTTATGGCGGGTATGCCACGAATGCAAGCCAGCAAGGTTCACTTACTGTGTATGGTTTGTTGTCAGATAACGTCGATGCCATGCTTTACAGTCATTACATGAGCCGTGACAATTTTGAAGATGGTGATGGTACTGAAACCTTTGGCTCAGAAGGGGATGTATACAATATTCTAGGTAAGATTGGTTTTGAGCCAAGTGACTTACACCGTTTTGAACTCTCTTATGATATGTACCGTGATAACGGTGATTACAGTCCACGCCCTGATATGTCGGGTGGTACGAACGTGGGTTTGTCTAAAAACATCCTCATTCCCACCGATTACAACCGTGACACCATCACGGCCAGCTATGAGCTGCGTGGTGAAAGTCATCAAGGTAACGTGACTCTATACAACACGGAAACTGAGATTCAGCGAGATGAAAGTGTTATGGCACCACGTTGGCCTTCTAATCGCTTATCCAAAAACACGGCTAAAAACCAAAACTTTGGTCTCAACGCAAAGTTCCAATCCGATTATCGCCTGATGTCGTTTGATAACATCGCGACTTATGGCTTTGACTATATGGACAAGTCATCGAGCAGCTATTACGGCAGCAGCAAGTTTATGGACGAGTCAGCAATCTCTACAGCCCTTTTTGTTGAAGATCAGTTCTACTTTACTCAAGCATTCTCGGTCACGGCAGGGCTTCGTTTTGATGATTACCAACGTAAAGCAGAAGTTGGTAGCGAAGATTTTGACGATGTAACTTGGTCGTTGGCCACTCAATGGGATGTTACTCAAGATTGGACGCTGTTCGCGAGTACACGTTCGTTGTTCAAAGGCCCGGAGTTGATGGAGAGCTTTATTGCTTACCAAGATGTCGCTTATTTGGCTAACGATCTGAAGGCTGAGACAGGGCAGAACACGCAAGGTGGTGTCCGTTTCGATAAACGCTTGGATAATCACTTTATTGGTGCCAACCTGACAGTATTCCAAACTAATATTGATGACTATATTGCCGAAAAGTATCAACGTGCAAGTAAGAGTTATTTGATTTATAACCTAGGTGACGTTGAGATAAAGGGCTTCGAGGCGAGCTTATCTTATGGCTACGAGAGGTTTAACAGTAAGCTGTCTTATGCGCTTTCAGAGACTAAAAATAAAGACACAGGCGGTGCAGTAGCAGGTGGCAATGGTCGAAGTATTGATATGGGTGACAGCATTACGCTGACACTCGATTATCAGTCTGAAGCGCTTGAGACTATCTTTGGTTGGAATTCAATGTTTGTTAAAGACGAAGACAATGTATTCGATGGTCAGCCGATCAAAGAAGGCTATGACGTTCATAACCTGTTTGCTCAGTGGGTGCCTTCGAATCTTGATGGATTGTCTGTCACCTTTGGTATCGATAACGTGTTTGATGAGCAATACACCTCACACGCTTCTCGTTCAGGTACGGCAAGAGGCTTTACCTTGGATGACTATGAACCTGGCCGTAACTACAAGCTTTCTGCCGCGTATCAGTTCTAGGAAAGGTTTAAACTCATAGGTTTGGTTGGAGCGATAAACTCACGGTCGTAGGGATCCGGAAGGGGTATTGCTCGAAATTGAAGTTATCCGTTTAAGTCATTCTAGTGAAAAGAAAAGCGTCTTTCGAGCTCTTGAGCAAGAAGTCGAGAGGCGCTTTAGTTTTATTTATTATTGTTTGAATCACTCAATAGGCAAAGACAATACACCGCCATTGAGTTCGACTTGTTTTAGCCATTCGGTTGGAATTCCGTCATCTTCATCGTAGAAACACGCCGCTAATACCGCGCCAATCACAATCGCACGCCCGCAGCTGTCACCGCCACATAAGATATTGTCTCGAATACCTTGTTTATAGCTCTGAGCACCCGCAATGATGCGAATTAGCAAGGGAAATGCGGCACTCAGTTCACAATGCAATCCGAACTTCTTCGCGGCATCTGTTATTGAAAGTTCGGGATCAGCCAAAGCCATGTTGATTTGGTCGTGTACAAACTTGCTACAGGTTTGTCGCACCATTTCTACGGACTGTAATGGTGAGTTGCCTTGAATCGCTGCTTGAATCAACAGGGTGATGGCTTGCGCCCATTCCACGGCTTTGTCGTTGTTGTTGGTCACTCGTACCGCGCTCTCTACCATCGCTGGTAAGATGTGAGAGGTATAAGTACAGGCTACTAATGGAATGATCTTTGAAACTGCGGGGAGCTGCGTATCGTCTGCGCCACAGGCAGTAATCGGGGCGCCCTCTAGTTCTAATTGATGGATGTTCAGCAAGCTCATGCGCGTCGCTTTATCAATGTAGCCTTGCCAACTACCACCGAAATCAAACCATTTGCGGAAATGTTGAATATAGCTCGCTTCATCGTATTTTTGGTTGTCGACTAAACTATCGACCATCGCCAATAACTGAGCACCGTATTGCGAGTGCTCACCGGACGTTTTTCCTTGGTGCGCAAAGTAGCCTTTGTCTTGATAATCGAACTGATTCGGTGAGCGAAATTCTGGCTCGAAACCAGCCACGTGTATGATCCTCTCTTGGTCATACAGCCAGTGCAACCCCATGGAAGCGGCGTCTCCAACCAATGCGCCGACAACGGCGTAAAAAGCTCTTTCTTTATGATTGTCCATGCTGAGTGATGTCCTTGAGAAGAATCAACGTAGTTCGATACTTCAAGTATAGTGATTAGACGAGTATTTCGCTGTGTTTCTAAGAAGAAATATGAAGGGATAAATCCCGATTGGTCAATAGCTTAAACCAATCAGGTGAACTTGATAAGGGAAAGGAATGGTCGGGCGAGTCGGTACTATTAATTAATGACGTTACTGATGGTTAAGGTAAGCACTAGAACGTTGTTCAATCACTTTGAACAGACGCGAAAGCGCAAAGCATAAAGCAAAATATACGAAGCCTACAATCAGCCAGATCTCGAAGATCAACCCCGATGAGTTTGCCATCTCAGTACCAACAAACGTCATCTCTTGGATCGAAATCAGAGACACAATCGACGTGTCTTTAACCAAGGAGATTGCTTGGCCTGCCAATGGTGGGGTGATGGCAGTTAATACTTGTGGGCCAACCACAAATCGATACTTAGACAATGCAGACAAGCCAAGCGAATCGGCCGCTTCCCATTGGCCTTTAGGAATACCTTCTAAACCCGCTCGAATCACTTCCGCAATGTAAGCCGAAGAGAGCAAACCAATACAGATAACACCAGACGCTAAGTTTTCCCAAAGGTTAGCAGGACCAAACAGAAAGGCTTGAACAGCGTTAATCTCGCCATTGTGTTCACGTAAGATACTTTCTAAACCAAGTAATGGGATCAGTTGGTTAGAAACGAAGAAATAGAATATGAAGACAAACACCAGTGGCGGAATATTTCGAACCAACTGGATAAAAATCAGTGCCGGTGTTTTGAAGAAAGCGATCTTTGAGTGTCTTGCTACACCTAACAATGTGCCAAAAGAGAGTGCTAACACCATACTCCAGACACTCAAGCGCAGTGTAGCGATCAAGCCTTGGAAGAAGTAGGGAATACTGCCTTGAGAAGGTGGAATGAAAATTAGGGTAAACGCATCTTCCCAGCGCCACTGGTAGTTGATACCAACAGCAGAACGATAATAAAGCCAGCCTGCAAACACACAAATGACAGCGAGTAACACGCCATCCAAAAGGTTAAGGCGTTGATACCAAGGCTTCATATAAACGTTGGGCTTAGGTGTTGTTAATGCGCTAGTACTACTCACGTCATTCCTGTTTAAACAATAATAATTAGTAGGCTGTTTTGTTGAGTTTTAGATCATCATTAAAGCGAATCAAGTTGCCGAATCGAGGCAGTGCAGACAACGCACTGCCTCGATTCACTAGCAAAAGTTCAGATTACTGACCTTGAGCAATCTGGTCCTGCCAATCTAGAGTAGAGAACCAGTACTCGTAACGCTCTTTCAACCAACCGTCTTCAGTACGTGCTTTGATCCATTCGTTGAAGAATTCTGCCTTGTCAGTTTCACCTAGGCGAACTGCAAATGCTTCGTTACCTTTTGATAGACGCTCTTCAAATGGAATAAATAGCGTGTCTGCATTTTTGATCGTTTCGTGTTCTGGTTTCGGGCTAGACGCGATAACCGCGTGCGCGTTGCCGTTTAACACTTCTTGGAATGCTTGAGCATCGTCATCGAACTGTAGAACTTTCGCTTTAGGGAAGGTCTCACGAGCGACTTGAACCGTGAATGCTCCACGACGTGCTGCAATTTTTACGCGGCGAGAATCAAAATCAGAGATCTGAGTAAAACCTTCCGCTAGCTCTTTGTTAGCCGCCAGTTGAACGCCAGAGTGCGAGTAAGGTTCAGTGAACAATACGCTTTTAGCTCGCGCTTCAGTGATAGACATACCGCCGATGATTACATCAAATTTTTTCGATAATAGAGAAGGGATAATACCGTCCCATGCCGTAGGTACAAATTCGACTTTCCAACCAGAATCTTCGGCAAGGCGTTTCGCCACGTCGATTTCAAAGCCAACGAGATCGCCTTGTTTGTTACGCATCGCCCAAGGAACAAATGTCGACATCCCAACGCGCAGTGAGCCACGTTCGTTGATTTTATCGAGGTTAGGCGTTTCAGAAGCAAGTGCAGGCAAACTTACGGCAAGCGCAAGTAGGGCTGTAATCGCGGTTTTAAATAGCTTCATGCTGATAAATCCTTATTGTGTTCGCCAGTTAGCCCCGAGCTTATGCTCAAGCCAAGCAGCAACGGCAGAAAGTGAAAGTGTAAGAGCAAGATAAATGATCGCCACAGAGAACCAAATCTCGAATGGCATCGCAGTTTCAGAAACAATGTTTCTGGCTTCAGTCGTCAGGTCAAAAATAGCCATGACACTCACAATTGAAGAGTTTTTAATAAGAGAGATCACTTCATTAGTCAAAGGTGGCAAGGTACGTTGCACCACCTGAGGAAGAATCACATCCCAGTAAGTATAGGTCTTTGATAAGCCCAAGGATTGAGCTGCTTCAAATTGTCCTCTCGCAATACCATTTAAACCGGCACGAAATATCTCGGCGGTGTAAGCGCCTTGGAAAAGTGCCAAGGCTAAAACGGCAGTGCTAAAGCGATCCAGCCCTAACACGGGGCCAAATACAAAATAGAGCAAATAAATTTGTACTAATAACGGCGTGTTACGAATCAACTCAACATAGCTGGTGGCTAAGGTGCGTCCAACCACAGAATTTGAGTTCCTCAATAGCGCCGTCGTTAAACCAATGATCAGCGTAGCAACCAAAGAAATCAGAGAGATATTGATGGTAACCAGTAGCCCTTCAACTAATTCTGCAGGCCACCATTCACCATCTTCATAGAAAGCAATATAGTCCGGCACACGCTCCCATTGCCAGCTGTATCCCATGGTTTGTGCGCCAGAGTCGAGAATCCAAACAACAGCAGCCACCAGTACAACAATCTGTACCAAAGCAGATAGGGCGGGTTTAATAATTCGAATCAACATCAATAAGTCAGGATCTGATTTAGGAACGCTTGAGTACGTTCATGTTGAGGGTTTTCAAAGAGCGCTTGTGGCGTATTCGATTCCACAATTTGTCCTTCATCCATGAAGATAACGCGGTCGGCCACTTGTTTCGCAAAGCCCATTTCGTGGGTCACACACACCATGGTGATACCTTCGCTCGCCAGTTCAACCATCACGTCGAGCACTTCGTTGATCATCTCCGGATCAAGCGCTGAAGTCGGTTCATCAAAAAGCAGTAATTCAGGCTTCATGCACAGCGAACGGGCGATAGCTACACGTTGTTGCTGACCGCCAGAAAGTTGTACTGGGTATTTGTTGGCTTGTTCAGCGATGTGTACGCGCTCGAGATAGTGCATTGCAAGCTTCTCGGCTTCTCGTTTGCTTTTTTTCAGCGTACGTATTGGAGACAGAGTCAGGTTTTCAAGCACGGTAAGATGGGGGAATAAATGAAAATGCTGAAACACCATTCCGACTTGGCCAGGTGTGTTGAATTTACTCGGAAGTACTTGTTCTAACACGCAAAGCTCGCCACTTTCGAAAGGTTCTAGCTGATTGATACAACGGATTAAAGTTGATTTACCCGAACCTGATGGCCCGCAAATCACCACTATTTCTCCCTGTTCAATATTTAAATCGATATCCTTTAGTGCATGAAAATCACCATACCACTTGTTAAGTGACTTAAACTTAACCATTTCCTTGAGATTGTTCAAATCGTTGTTCATACCTAGTAAAGAGACAGGTTTACCTTACCAATATAGAAATCTGAATGCACATAAAATTAAGGACTTATGAGAATTTAATAGCATCTTGTAGGGCAAATTAAAAAGCAGCGCCTGATTTGGACGCTGCTTGAGGATATACGCAAGGGCAAAGAATTTGGTTCAGTTATCACGGATAAATTCTTAGATTATAGTGATTTTCTTTAGAACCTTGTTTTCCTTGCTCTAATTTTGACCGCTATTGAATCGCAGACTCTAGAATCTCACGTGTTTTCTGAGGCGTGATTGCTTTGTTCTCGCCAAGCTCTAGGTAACCGTGTGATTCAAGTTGCGCGACAACACTATCAATCGCAGTTGCTTTGTTTGTTTCGTAACCGTCGAACATCGTTGGAACGTCTAGGCTGTGGTAGAACGCTTCGATTGCAGCAATAGTGCGCTCCGCTAAATCGGCACCCGCTTCTAGGCCAAATACGTTACGACCCATTTGCTCTAGCTTGCCACGCTTCGCTTCGATTTGATTACGAAGTAGTGAAGGTTGAACAATCGCAAGAGAACGTGCGTGGTCTACGTGCCATAGTGCTGTGAATTCGTGGCCAATCATATGTGTTGCCCAATCTTGAGGAACGCCAGTACCAATCAGGCCGTTAAGCGCTTGGTTTGCCGTCCACATTAGGTTTGCACGCCATGCGTCGTGGTCACGCTCGTCGTATTGCTTACCCAGTACAAGTAGGTTCTTCAGCAGTGTTTCAGCGTAACCGTTTTGAACCATCGCGTCTGTTGGCATTGTGATGTATTGCTCACACACGTGAACCCATGCATCAACTAGACCGTTGATCAATTGGCGCTCTGGAAGAGACTTCATTACGTCTGGGTCCATAACCGCGAACTTAGGTTGTACTGCAGGGTTCATGAACGCCAGTTTCTCTTGAGTCTCTTTACGCGTGATTACAGCACCCATGTTAGATTCAGAACCTGTCGCAGGAAGTGTCAGTACTGCACCGATAGGAGTTGCTTCAGTAACTTGGTGTTTGCCCGCTAGGATATCCCAACCGTCGCCGTCGTATTTAGCCGCTGCAGCAACGTATTTAGAACCGTCGATTACCGAACCACCGCCGACAGCGATAATGAATTCTACGTTTTCTTCTTTAACAAGAGCGACGGCTTTATCTAGCGTCTCTTTCGTTGGGTTAGCTTCAACACCTGCGAACTCAATCCAAGCGTGATCCTTTAGAGAAGCGACAACTTGGTCGTAAACACCGTTGCTTTTGATTGAACCGCCACCGTAGATGACTAGCACTTTCTTTGAAGTATCAACCGCTTGGCTGATAGCGTTGATTTGACCTTGGCCGAAATGGATTACAGTAGGGTTAACGTAAGTAAATTGCATTAGAGATTCCTTGTGTAAAGCTAAATTTGTTATTTTGGTTTATTGCTCAATTTCTATATTTGCATATTAGTACAGTCATTCGGGGTAATGAAGGGCTGTTTCTCCAAATAAATTGCCTATTTCTACAAAGTTGATATTCTTCCTCTGCTTTAGCTTACATACTCTTAGCACTTGGAATGGAAAGTCGCCACTTATGAAAGAACTCGCGCAGTTATTACAGTCTTACGTTGAACACAAAGGTTGGGATGATCTTGAAGGGATCAGAGAAACAGAAATTGACGGCGTGTGGTTATATAGAAGCAGCGGCGGCAATCAGCGTCAGCCTTTTACTTACCAATCTGGCATCATAATGCTAGGGCAAGGTAAAAAGAACATCTATATTGGCGAACGCCCAGTCACTTACGCAGCCGGTGATTACCTTGTAGTAGGTGTGCCAATGCCGTTGGAGTGTGAGGCCTTGCCTGTTAATGGCGAACCATTGCTTGGTTTATCTATCAACATTGACTCTCAACGCTTGCACAGCTTAGTCAAAAAGCTGGAAGACCAAGGCTTTCTAGAGAGCTACTGCAACAAGCACAAGCAGAATTCGAGCGGCTTAGAATCGACGCCAATGGAAGAGCAAATGCTGGAGAGCTTTACTCGATTGGTCAAAACTCTACATTGTGACATTGAAGCCAATATATTGGGCGATGCCATGGTCAGCGAAATTGTCTACCGCGCCCTAACCGGTTCAGAAGGGCGTGTGCTGTTTGATTTAGCTCATCATGACGGCCATTACGCACGTGTCGCTAAAGCGCTGTCTAAAGTGCATGAAGAGTACGACCAAACCATCACTGTTCAATCGCTTGCCGACGAAGCCAACATGAGCGTGTCTGCCTTCCACAATGCATTCCGTAATGTCACCTTTGAATCTCCTCTTCAATATTTGAAGAAGGTAAGACTCAACAAAGCCAAAGAACTGATTCAGCTACAAGGCCTTCGCATCAGCGATGCTGCTCGCCGAGTCGGCTACTCGAGCCCATCCCAATTCAGTCGCGAATTTAAGCGCCACTTCAATACCACTCCAAGAGCGGTTTAGCTCTTCTTTCAACGAAACTATCTGTTGAGAGCTATGGTGCCAAAAGCTATGGTGTCGATTGCTATTCGTTGATGCCATCGTGATTCCTGAAAGCCCATGTCTTGGCTGAACACCATACTTCTCATGTCATCCCCCTGAGTCTCATATTTGTTGAATTATATGAGTAAATGTATCTAATCATAGGCATTGTCAGATTGTAGGTATTTGATTCTCGAATATATTATTAACGTACTTATATAAAATAAGCTCTCGAAAATAATTAATTAAATAGCCTAAGAGTTTATGCACGGGTATAAGGGATAAAGTTACTAACCTAGCTAGTAACGGAGTTTTAGTGTGAACAACCTATCAAATATCATCTAAATTTTGGTAATTATCCTTTCAATTACCTGAGAGAGTATTCAGGATTATTGAATAGACTTAAAATTAAAGAGAATTTAGCAGTTGATAAAGCCTAATGTGACGGATAATTAGTCGCTTGATGACTAATTATCCTGTAACTTGCTGATTTATAGTCAACTGAGAGTCTGATGTATATCACGTTTACCCTAAAATAATTCACTTAACATGGCGCTACTTTAATCATTCTTTCCAATACGATTGTTAAATATAAATACGTATTCCTATATTATTAAAAGGATAATTCCGATGAGTAGCGATATCATTAAAATTTCAAGAAATACTGAAAATGCACCAATTAATTCTGTATCTACACAAACGGTCGCTTTTTCTCATTATAATAACTTTTCTGCTCAACTGCCTGTTGACCCTAAAACAGGTGAAATAGTTATTGGAGATATTAAAGACCAAGCAGCACAATGCTTGAGTAATATTAAATCTATTGTTGAAAGCATTGACCATGTTATGGATGATGTCGTAAAGATCAATATTTTCGTTAAGAATATTTCTGATATCGATGCTATTGATGAGGTTTACGCAAGCTTCTTCAACAACAGCCTGCCGACACGTACAGTCGTGGGTGTAGCTGCGCTACCGAACAGTGACGCTTTAGTTCAAATGGATGCTCTTATTTCAAACGGCGAAGGTACTAAACCACAAGCACCTTGCGCACTAGTTAAGGTCTCAAGAAATACAGATAATGCGCCTCAAAGTGCTGTATCGACGCAGACAGCGGCTTTTTCTCACTACAACAACCTTTCAGCTCAATTGCCTATCGATGTAAATACAGGTGAGTTGGTTTCAGGTGGTATCACAGAGCAAACGACACAATGTTTAGCAAACATTAAAACGATTCTAGAGAGTATCGGTCATGTCATGCATGATGTGGTTAAAACCACTATCTACCTTAAAAATGTTGAAGATGCAGAAAAGGTAAATGAAGTTTGCGCTAAGTTCTTCCCAAGTTATGTACCAGCGCGAACGGTTGTTAATGCTGCTGAACTACCAATGGGCGCTTTAATTCAAATTGATACATCCGTTTCACATGGTGACGGTACACCGCCGCAATTACCAGAAGACACTCGCTTGTTGGTTATTGAAGCTAATAATACTGTCGATGCCCCTTTCATGGCTTATTCGCACACCGTTGCTTTCTCTCACTACAATCATATTTCAGGCCAATTACCTTTAGACCCGAAAACAAATGAAATTGTTGCTGGTGGTGTAAAGGAGCAAGCGGGACAATGTTTAAAAAATATTAAGGCGATCATTGAAAGTGTTGACCATAGCATGGAAGATACAGTGAAAATCAATATTCAGCTTAAAAATGTTTCAGACATTGATACAGTGAACGAGGTCTACACAACATTCTTTAATGCTGAATTACCGGCAAGAACGGTGGTTGGGGTTTCAGAGATTTCTATGAATGCTCTAATTCAAATTGATGCAGTCGTTTCCAACTGCGAAGGTACACCACCACAAGATGTTATTGCTTAAACATAATTAAACCCACTTCAAACTAAGCGGTCAGATTGTCGGTGATGATCTGATCTGCTCCTTCTTGAAATTGTCGGCTTGTGCCGAACACTCTCATACCGTTAGAAATAGTTAGTCAAACGTTTAGCTAGCCTGAGCCCGAAGAAATGATCAATACTGGTAATTCGAACTACTGCTTGTCGAGTAGATATCGCAGATTTTGAACTGTATTGGAGATGCTTTTGAAAAAGTCATTAATTGTACTGGCGTTAGTTACTACATCTTGTTTCGCTGTTGATGATGAAGACCCTTGTAACGTTGAAGGTGGAGGGGTTACTGCGGGTTATCTGTGTGTCGAAGAGAAAATGAAAGTAGCAAATATCGATCTCAATAAAACATATCAAGAAGCCATTATGCGAATAGTCGAGGAAGAAACCGAATTGCAAAAAATCGAGTTTCACATCGATCTAGAAGGACCTTTCCGAAGAGCTCAACAAGCTTGGTTGAAATACAGAGACGCAGATTGTGAATTTATAGGTCAAGCGTATACGCCTTCCGTTTGGGCCGGGGTTCAAATCGAAGAGTGTAAGCTAAGAATGATTTTAGAGCGTATCGAGTATTTTGAAGGTACCTATTCAGTTCCAGATTGAAGAAGCTTAAACTTGATTCTGGGTAATTAAGTTGGGGTTCATAGAAGCGATGTACCAAGAACCGAAAATAGAATTAGAATGTGAGAAAGAAAATTAAGTGTATGCAATTTCGAGTTATTTTATTGTTGTGCCTAGCGATAGTGGGGTGTTCATCTAATCAAGAGCTAACACCTGATCCGACAACTATCACGCTTTTTTATGGTGAGACGTCGATCTCGGCGGGTGTGTTAGAAGATAAAACATTTAATTCGGTTCTAGCCGATAGAAGAGAGAGTGTTACTCTCTCGGGCTCACTATCAAAGCAAAACTCAGGTTACTTAGTTGATATCTTAGTGATCAGAGAAAATAGAGCACCACGTTCAAAGCGCCAATTAAACACCTTACTTCTTATGAAGCCGGGAGAATTAGTGGATGTTGGCGGTGTGAACAATGATGTGTTCAGAGTCATTCTAGAGTAACAATCCCGAAGTAATCAATTAATGTGAAATTTTTCTTTACCTCAACCTAACTTCAAGTCTTAAGCTTCTCTTACCCAATAAGAAGGAGCTTATTATGCAAAATAACTACGTAAAAGAACTCGCCGTTAAAACTTACCAAGAAGAACTTCAGAAAGAGTACGTTAAATCTAAAGTTAGACCATTCCACGGCCCGAGTTTTATCGGCGGCGTACTGTTGTCAGTCGTGTTGGTTGGGTTGTTTTATTGACTTGAAAGCGTACAGGCCATTGAGATAACTTACTGCAGGATACTAATAGCCTAATTGTTGTGAAAGCTAAAATAATCAGAGGTATCGAGATAAACATAGTAACCTTAATTGCGTTATCTTCTACCGATGATTTGGCAAACTCACAGTAATACTGGCCAAATATATCCAGTGACTACCCATTCGACAGTAAATTAGTGTAATTACACGGCTTTGTTGCGTAATTAAATTTAAAGATAGAACAACCCCGTTTCGCGTAT
>NZ_JBFSRZ010000072.1:0-18018 GCF_041466065.1 Vibrio sp. 10N.239.312.C11 | reverse complement strand
TTGAAAAGCGAAATGTCGCTTAGCTAAGTGTCCAGTCTGACTGGAGCAGATCACACCACTGAGGGGCAAGTTGCTGAATAATAGAAAGCCTTTCCTCTTTGCCTTCTTGTGTTCGTTTTGAAAACGTCAGCGGTTCACCTTTCAATGCTGCAAACACAACTTCAGGATGTGATTCCCTGATAGAAAGATTGGGATGAGTTTCAATGAGCTCATCAAGCTCGCGGATCTTGGGCACAATTCCCCAAGTCTGTTTAGAAAACTTCTTATCAAGCTGCTCCACATTGGCATTACATCCCGCAATGTAATCGGTTTGGTAAACCGCCTCTCGGCACGGAACAGGAAAAACGGAAGAGCCACGCTTACTGGTGAGAAAGCGCCTTGCTGCTTTATCGCATAATCTATCCGGAGTCTGTGAATCGCTAAAACCAATAGGCATATCGATTAACGTTGTTGCTCCCGTAAGATCGTCAAGCAACTCATCTAGGGTCTTTACCACCTTGAACTCAGGTGGCTCATTGCCAGAGACAATCCAAGCGATCCAACCTGCCTTGCAGCCATCAATTCCGATGTATTTCATTGTGTTCTCGATGATTAGTTTGTTGAGGGCTATTTGGGATAACTAGCCACTTAATGATCAGTGCCACTCATTAATTAACAGTCTGCTTTTCACGCCACGTACCTGTAAACCCATTGCATCGAACACCTCTTCGAAGTCTCGACACTGTGGTGGAATATTGGGTAGAGAAAGTGCTGCTTCAGAAAAGAATTGTTGTTCAAAATGAGCCGAATCGTTCCACGCCAATTGCCACCATTCGAGAATACGAAACTTAGACGCTCGAAGTTTTTCAGCCGTAGGAACTTTGTCACTTTTGCTTAGGTTCTCTTTGCTTGTGGTCGGAAAGAGGTTCCACTTGTCGTTATTCGGCCAATAAGCAAAAGGCAAGCAGTGATCAACGTGATACTCATTTTTTAATGATTTTCCACTCCAGACACTGACAATATCGGCACGTTCAGATCTAAGTTGTTCGACACGTTTACGCACATCGCGAGTATCGTGGTTTTGATCGATCCATACCAAGCAGTCGTGATACGTCTGTAGTGAGATACTTCGCTGTCGGTTCAACTCGAAACGCTGCATCTCCATGACCCATTGATTCACCACCAGCGGTTCAATCCAAGAGTGGTAGATTCTAAAGCACTCCCACAGGCTTTCATCGAGAGTGAAATAGCCAAAGCTTTCTAAGAACTCACTATCAATGACCAGTGATTCTCGGCTCTTCCGTCGTTTCTGAGGTGGGTATATATCGAATAGTCGGTTGTCTTTCGAGCCTTGATAAATAAAAGTCACAGGCCCTGATTTAATGGTGCTGATCGTTTGTGAAAACAGCTTCTGTAGTGCCTTGGCTTCATCGCCGAGAAACATAGTGCCTATCGCTAGATCATCAGCACTGAGGTGTTTGAGTTTATTCCAACCATCCTCTTTTACAAATCCGAGGCCTTTACTCGTGTTGCTATTTTGCTGAATCCCAGCGCCTTCTATATCGATATCAATCAAACGCTTAAACTGCCTTACCCAATACAGAGCAACTAAGCCCACTGGTAGAGAAATTTTCCCATCAGTTCGATCAATCACAGCGCCTGAATGAGCATCCGCAATTCGCAGTAACGTTCTCAACAAAGCCAACTTGTATGTGGCCGACTTGTTGTCATTCACAATAATGTGGCGCACCTTGTTCAAGTCGCCGGAGCCATCATCTGGTAATGTCATCACCACGGTTTGCCACCACACTTCACTGCGGTTCAATGTATCTTGGCTATCATCAACATGACGAACCAACAAGGCGCTGTTTTTTGATAAACGCTCGAGCTCTTCAACTGAGACTTCATAGCCTTGTCGACTGTCTTTAAACTCCCCATGACGCAAAGTAATCACCAACTTGCCATTTGGAGCCAGCAAGTTAGACAACTTTCTAAATGCACGCTCTCGATGAGACGGAGCAAGATGCATCCAAACCGCGCTCACCAATATCAAATCAAAACGTATTCCGAGGTTTTCAGTGCGGCTAAGCGAGGGAAGTGAATCATCAATCCAGCTAACACTTGGGCTTGTATATTTCGAGCCTTGTTCGCGTAATGAAGCACTTGGTTCTATCGCAATAACATCAGCTCCGGCTTTGTGCATCCATAGCGCATCACGACCACTTCCTGCACCAACATCTAGTACTTTATCGCCCTCTAAAGGCCAATAAGCTTGCCAGCTTTTATGTACCGTCTCGAACGTCACTGAGTTGTACTGTTCACAAAGTGTGTGAGCATTTTTATCGTAAAAAGGAATCGATGAGGACATATGCGCTATTGGGGTTAGGAGTCTATCTCAATAGTAATGGGGAGCTTAGGCGATTGCTAGCAAGTCATGTAAGTTCAGCCACACCAATCAATATTTATCGTTAGTGACTGTTTTATATCAATATCCACCTAATGAGATCGTCAGGCGAGTCACATCACGAATCAGTTTCGTCAGCAAAACAAAAACAAACAAGGTGCAAGCTGACGTGCGAACAGAGATAATTGTTTGAAGATGATTAACTCGCCTCAAGTACCTAGCTGATAAAGACTAATGACCACATACTCACACATAGATACCCCGTTCAACCTGCGCCACACCTGTTGGTTTTGTGGTGAACCTTCCAATGATGTTGTTGAATTCCCTAAGACTGCACAAGCTATTGCCAAGATAGACTATTCACCGATAGCACTGCCGGCTTGCAAGGAGTGTGCGAGAATTAACTATTCCAAGAGTCTGACTTCAATTTGGGCGGTGCGCGATCAGATAAAACACGCACTCATCGATAAGTACGCAAAGCACCTAGGCATCGGTGAAAACTGGACGGAACAAGAGCTTATTGATTCTGATTTTTCAGGCTCGACGCTTGGCGGATTTGGCCGTAGTGCTTGGAAAATGTATCAAATAGCCAAACAACGAGTCGATTATAGAGGCTGGCCTTTGTCGGTTGATGACATCCCACTTGAGGTATACGACGAAACCAGTGGCTTTGAGTTTGACGGTACTCGTTACGCATCAATCAATTCATGTATCGACTATTTCACCAAGGCTGCGGGCGTAGACAAAGAGCTGTTGTCGCAGCTTGTCGACATTGTTTCAACAGACCGTTTTAGCTACGCACTTCGAATCGCCAAGCTGAACAAGAATGTCTCTAATACCAAACGTTCAGAGATCATCGAAGAGGTGTTACAGCAGGAGTCTGAACAAGAAGAGATACAGCTTGAGCAAGCCAATTCACTGTTCAACCCAAATGTCGAAGAGGTCAGCATTTCAGGTTCGACGGCTCCGGTTTTCGCTATTCAATGGGCAATGATGAATAACGTTATAGATTTAGCTCACCTTTGCGCACTCGAAGATGATTATTTTGACTATTTCGAACATCTTGGTGGCCCTGCTGCTTTCATGTCTTATAACGGCCTACGGCTCTATTTAGAATCACGCCAAGATCCTGAATGGGTAGAAAAGTCGGATCCAAATAAACAGTATTGGTGAACATGCCTACCTACTGGTGAACACGTGTAAGCTCGATAACTGCGTCAAACACCCATCGTTAGTCCTTGTTTTATATAAAGATCTAAAAACAGCCCCCTAAAACAGTTAATTGTTGCAATTCGGTTAAATAGAGTGAAAACTTCAAGCATCTAAAACTATTTAATCACTGCAATCTTGTCGTGAGTAAGGAGTGAATTGTGCTTGCTGTTCTTCGTATTATTTTGGCGACGGTGTTTATTATTTTCACCACTCTATGTGCTTTTGGTTACTGCTTGTTTAGCCCCAAAAACCCAAAGCATGTGTACGTTTTTTGCCGTTGGTTCAACCAATTACAAAAACTCGTTGGGGTAAAGATCCTACAGAGAGGCCTAGATAATGCGCCGACACCAGAAAAGAGCGTCTACATATCTAACCACCAAAGCGTGTTGGACTTTGTGACCGCCCCAGGGATGTTAAGGCCTCGCACGGTTTCTTTAGGTAAGCGCGATTTGTTGTACGTGCCCTTCTTTGGCCTGCTGTATTGGATCACCGGTAATATTTTAATTAACCGCGAAAACAAGTCCAAAGCACGCGATACCATCAAGCAAGTGGCGGAAGCGATTCACCAGCGAGATCTGTCTGTTTGGGTTTACCCTGAAGGAACGCGCAGTAAAGGGCGTGGACTACTGCCATTCAAAACGGGCGCTTTCCGAATGGCGATTGAGGCGAGTGTGCCTATCACCCCGATGTGTACCAGTACCACGCACAATAAAATTAACCTCAACCGAGTTAATAATGGCATTGTGATCACCGAGATGCTGGAGCCTATAGATGTCTCTGGATACAAGCTCAGCGACGCAAGAGAGTTAGCGAATCGCTGCCATGCCTTGATGGCTGAAAAAATAGCAGAGCTTGATGCCGAAGTGGCTCGTTTAGAGGCGCAACAAAACCCAGAACTGGATTCAGACGGTTCTTCCGTGCGCTAACAGTAGTCACAGAAGGAACAAGAACCAACTCGCAACGAACCCACAGAGTCATTGCTCAGTTACTTAAAAAGATACTCAACGATCGCAACTCTCATTGTTCTTGTTTTACTTGCTGGCGCTTATCCGCAAAATAAAAACAGGCGTTAATAGCTTTATAGAGCAATGGGAGTAAACGATGAAAGTGATTCACCATGGCGGCAAACATACCGTCACAGGATCTTGTCACGAGCTAAGAGATTCAGGCCAAGCGGTGCTCATCGATTGTGGCTTGTTTCAAGGTTTAGATCTTCAAGGTAAAAAGCTTCAAGGTGAAGACACTCGCCCTCTCGATATTGAGTTTGAAACTTCCCACCTCAATGCTCTTCTGCTGACCCACACTCACATTGATCATATTGGTCGATTACCTTGGTTACTCGCCAGTAGCTTTAACCAACCAATTTATTGTACTCAGGCGACAGCTGAACTCGCCCCTTTAATGATTGAAGACGGCCTAAAACGGCAAGGGCTCAGTCATAAACAATCCAAACTCATCCTTAAAAAAATTCATTCGTTGATTGCTCCTAAGCCTTATGGGGAATGGTTTCCAATTGTCTCTAAACAGCAAAACGACGGAAAGGATCACCATAGGCCAAATACTCTACATGCTCGTTTTCAACCTGCAGGGCATATCTTAGGTTCGGCCTATATAGAGATTAAGTTACCCAACCAAGAAGTAGTGGTCTTTTCAGGCGACTTGGGCCCTAGTAACACGCCACTGCTGCCGGATCCTAAACCACCACAACAAGCCGACTATCTGTTTATTGAGTCGACTTACGGCACTAGCACGCACGACGATATTGCTTCACGCTCTGAACGCCTCAAAGCAATCATTGATCGTTCGTTACTTGATGGCGGCGTTATTCTAATTCCGGCTTTTAGCATAGGTCGAACACAGGAACTGCTATTTGATATCGAACAGTTGATCTTTGAGCATCAACTCAGCAGCGATATTCCTATCATCCTCGATTCGCCTATGGCAGAAAAGGTGACACGATCCTACCGACGCTTTAAAGAGTTATGGGGGCAAGAAGCAAAGCAGCGTCTTGAACTGAAACGTCACCCACTCGCTTTTGAGCAGTGCATTACGGTTGATGGACATAGAATGCACAAGAAAATCGTGAATCGCCTCAAGTCGACAGGTGAACCCGCGATTGTGGTCGCAGCTTCTGGAATGTGTCAGGGCGGCAGGATAATGAACTACTTATCCGCTTTGCTTCCCGATAAACGGACGGATGTGATTTTAGCGGGCTATCAAGCACACGGAACGCTCGGACGAGAGCTGCAACAAGGCGAAATGCAAGTTTCTATTGATAACAAAGACGTTGAGGTTAATGCTCAAATTCATGGCATGTCTGGCTATTCTGCTCATGCCGATAAAGAGGATCTCAATCGATTTATAGAGGGCATAGCGACTCCACCAAAAGAGGTGCATTTGATTCACGGTGAGCCAAATACTCAGTCTGAGTTCGCTAAAGAATTACAGGCGCGAGGGTTCGTGGTTGTTTGAAACAGGCATCAAACTAGCTACTTTCACTCAGTAAACATGAAGGCCAGAATTATCGAGCCTTCAAAGGCACAGTTTCTTAGGCCTGCGAGATCACTCGATGCAGGTGATATATTCCAATCAAATTCATCTCACCACTCCTATATCAGCCGTTCATGCTAAGCAATTTTCACCGCTGTTTTACGCAATTTAGTCTCTTGTGCACACCTAAAGCTCCCCTTTTGTATTAATCACTATTTATTCACCTTGCAAAACACCAGACGAAACAACCTATTGCATAATGAGTTAAATGGAACGATTATCGAATTAGCACTAAGCATTAACAAACACCCTCTATAACTTGCTTTATGTCACAGTAATCCTAATGCGCAGTTAAATAATTTAACACTCGGGTTACAAGTGAAGTATTGTGTTGTTCGAAAAACAATCATAAGCAAAACTAACAGGGAAAATACTCATGCAGTCGTTCGTTGATTTTTTGAATGGAATAATCTGGAGCCCAGTACTTATCTACCTATGTTTAGGTGCAGGTTTGTTCTACTCCATCATGACTCGATTTGTTCAAATCCGTCACTTCTTTGAAATGTGGCGCTTGCTACTTTCGGGTAAAAGCTCATCAAAAGGCATCTCGTCTTTCCAAGCTCTTGCCGTTTCGCTATCTGGCCGTGTAGGTACAGGTAACATTGCAGGTGTTGCTGCCGCTATCGGTTTCGGTGGCCCAGGTGCAGTATTCTGGATGTGGGTGGTAGCTTTCTTTGGCGCGGCGACTGCTTACGCAGAATCTACGCTGGCGCAAATCTATAAAGAAGAAGATGAAGGCCAGTTCCGTGGTGGTCCGGCTTACTACATTGAAAAAGCAATGGGTCAGAAGTGGTACGCATGGATCTTCGCTATCGCGACTATTTTTGCATGTGGTATTTTGCTTCCAGGTGTTCAGTCAAACAGTATAGGTAATGCTGTAGAAGCTGCGTTTGGCTCAGGTGATATGATTGAAACAGCTATCGGTACATTCAGTTTCGCTAAAATTTTCACTGGTACTGTTGTTGCTATCATCCTTGCTTTCATCATCTTTGGTGGTGTTAAACGTATCGCGAACTTCACACAAATTGTCGTTCCATTCATGGCGTTGGCTTACATCATCATCGCATTCGTTATCATCCTACTAAACATCAGCCAAGTTCCTGTTGTTTTCGGAATGATTCTGGGGGATGCATTCACTCCTATGGCAGGCTTTGGTGCTGCAATCGGTTGGGGTGTTAAACGTGGTGTTTACTCAAACGAAGCAGGTCAAGGTACGGGTCCTCACGCGGCAGCCGCGGCAAGTGTTGATCACCCAGCTCAGCAAGGTTTGGTTCAAGCGTTCTCTATCTACATTGATACTCTTCTAGTATGTTCTGCTACAGCGTTCATGATCATCATCACTGGTGCCTACAACGTTCACGGCGGCGCTGAAGGTGTATTCCTTGTTCAGAACCTAGCAGCAAACATCGGTGCGAATGGTCCCGTATTTACACAGCTTGCTATTGAAAGTGCACTGCCAGGCATTGGTAAGCCGTTCATCGCATTTGCTCTGTTCTTCTTCGCATTTACAACGATTCTTGCTTACTACTACATCGCAGAAACGAATATTGCTTACCTACGTCGTACCATCAAGATCCCTGGCATGATGTTCGTACTTAAGCTTGTTCTTATTAGTGCCGTTTTCTATGGCACCGTTAAAACAGCAAACCTTGCATGGGCAATGGGTGATGTGGGTGTTGGTTTGATGGCATGGTTAAACATCGTTGGTATTCTGATCATCTTCTTCATGTCTAAGCCTGCGCTTAAGGCTTTAGCAGACTACGAAGAACAACAGAAACAAGGTGTGACTGAGTACACATTCAACCCTGTAAAACTAGGCATTAAAGGTGCAACTTACTGGGAAGAGAAGTACAAGCGTAAAACAGGTAAGTCTCCTGAATCTGAAGTTGCAGACAGTAAACCTGTAGAGCAACCTTCAGCTTAAGCTTACCTTAGCAAATAGATCGCTTTAACTCGCGCTATTAATAACGCATAAAAAAGGGGTTAGCCATTTCGGCTAACCCCTTTTGTTTTGTTCATAAAAATCGCAGTTTATAACGAGCTCATTACTTATAACGAACTGACTGCTTATAACAAACTAACTGTTCCCAAGCTAGAGCGTTAAGCTGCGATTTCTTGTGTTGCCATTTGAGGCGCTTTTTTCTCACCGATTGGCAGTACTGTGCGGCCATATTCGTTGTTGATTACTTGTGCCATTGCAAAGTAGATAGCTGACGCACCACAGAAGATACCTTCAAAACCAGCGATAGTACCGATCAGTTCGCTGCCAGTGAAATCACGAGCGGCAAGTAGGAAGAACAAAATAGTAAGTGAACCAAATACTACTTGTTTCGCTACTGGGTAGCATAGAGAACCAATGAACATGAAGCCAGTGAAGATGCCCCATAGTAGTAGGTACCAACCCATAAACGCTGCTGGACTTGCTGGTAGGCCCATGTAAGGCATTACGATTAAACCAACCAAAGATAACCAGAATAGACCGTAAGAAGTAAACGCAGTTGTACCGAACGTGTCACCACGTTTGAAACACATTGTGCCCACGATAACTTGGCTTAGACCACCGTAAAAAATACCCATAGCAAGAATCATTGAATCGATTGGAAAGAAACCTGCGTTATGGATATTAAGAAGTATAGTAGTCATACCGAAACCCATTAGGCCAAGTGGTGCCGGGTTCGCCAGTTTTGTTGACATTTTGCGCGCCTTTAAAAAAAGTTAATAAAATTTGTACACAAATTTTAATCCGAACGGCATAAAAAGATAGATCGCTAAATCGCAATCTTAGATTGCATCGTTCGCCAGTTCGGCTTTCGTGATGATTTCAAGTATCTCGCCAACTCGTTTAGGGCTTTGTTCCATCAAGACCGCTTGAACCTCGGGCTTTACACACGCTAACCACTCTCCCGAAGGTTCTTGGTTAAACTTATCCATTGGGCCCATACTTTGGCTCCATGCACCACGGATATCAACCGTATCTTTGTGGCCATCGTTGGTCGTAAAATATGAAAATTCAAAGGTTGTCGCATCTACAGATGTGATTTGGCCAGATGCCCCCCACGGCGCAGAAAGTTCGATCATAGGACCGATAGGATAGCTTTCACCTTCAATTTCTACAGAAGTTGCTTCACCAATGTAAATTTGAGCGTTATTGGCTGACTCTGAGACAGTGAAAGGTAATGATGTTGATACAGAATTAGGACCTTGAGGCGCAGCTTGCTTTAATAAGAATTGAACGATTGACGGGTATGCATTAACAGCAGCATCAACTTCCCCAACAGACTCCATACAGCCTTCGTAATTCATAATGCCTGTACTATCGACACCTTTAATTAAAGCGCCTTCAAGTGTTTGAATAACATGAATTTGGTTACCTTGCTCCTCTATAGACGTGATTTGGCCTACAGGACTTTTTAATACTTGATAACGCTGAGCAACAATACCTTCAGAGCTCGTTTCAAAACTCAAACTGCCATAATTACCCCAGCCCAAACTTTGCTCGAGACCTGACTGCGGCGTACTGTTACACCCAGTAACTCCAGTTACCAATAACGCAAGAATAGATAGCTTTAACTTCATTTTAATTGTCCTGTAATCAAATTATTCACGAACACAGTTTATCGATAAATGGAAAGCACTACTGTAATAGAAAGTAAGGGAAGTGTCGTATAACTGTCACTGAACAAGCAAGCCTCTTATAACAGAGGCTTGCTTAGTTTAATTATTTACAGCTAATTTCATCCCAGAACCAGTTCGATTGAACAGGGCTTTCCCAGACACCCGGACCGTTTTTAGCTACGAAGCACTTGCCATTATGTGTCACCTTGTCGCCATTGCTCACTTGGCTAACACCCGCTTGCCATGTGATAAACACCGATGGATCAACAACGACAGGCGGCTCAGTCACAGGTGGTTCAACCGGTGTTGGGTCTACCGGAGCAGGATCGACAGGTGCAGGGACAACTGGCGATGGATCTGTCACTACGGGTGGTGTTGGCTCACCCGCTACTAATTTCCAAGGGCCACCATTGGCAGGCTCATCTCCTTGAGTCCACCATTTCGCTTCGTAGGTCGCGCCGTTGTGAGTGACTTGGTCGCCAGCATTGTAAACTTTACTCGCATTCCAACCGTTACCTCCGGGGTTAGTACCAGGGTCAACCGGTTCAAGCTTATCGACCACTTTTACTTCAGGCCAGCTCGCATGTGATCCATAAAAATTGGTCACACACTTCTCATAATCTCCGGCTACCAAGGCTGAATAAGCGGTTTGGAAACCAACAAGCTCACACTCAAATGAATATCCTTCTGGGCGGTCTGCGTAGTATTTCCAGTTACCATCCCAGTTGGTGTACAACACATCGGTTGCACCGTTGAGGTTCAAGCTTCCGTAAGGCGTTTGCTGCCAACATGTATTGGCTTCATCCGCTTCTACAGGGATCAGATAATGCGCAGCTAACCCTTCCCAATAACGAATTCGGTTAACTGGTTGGCCTTTGTCTTTGTTCTGCTCACCACACTCGATACCACCATTAATTACGTTGATTGTGGTACCAAACCCATAGCCAATTCCCGCATCCAACTCACGTTGAGAGGGAGTCCAAGTGCGGTCAATAACGTGCAGCATGGCAGGTTTAGGAGCTTGAGGTGTAAGGAAGAACCAGATAGCAGAAGCCAAGTTCAACCATGAATCAGCAACCAAACCTGGGTTATTCAATAGAACCGTCGCATCACCATCGAACATCACTTCCGAGAACGCACCGTAGTTAAAATGGTAAGAAAGCTGTTTAGCACCACGTCCAAAATAACCCTGACCTGCCGCACATGGCCATCGTGCATTCTGCCAATCGTTCTGGCCACAACCGGTGGTGTAACCCTCTTGGCCTTCAGACCAACCCATTTCACGAACATGCACCAGCGCTTGCTGCCACTCTTCTAGAGCTAATGGGTTATCAGAGGTGTTATCTATTGCGATGTGCCCACCTGTTTCTTGAGCGAAATGAGCAAAGGCCGTGATGATGGATTTTTTACAGATGGCGTCTGAATCTCGACCATCAGTGTACTCTCCACAGAAGGCTGGGAATTTTCCAATCGCGCGTAAGAAGCGAGTATAAGTGTACTCTGGTGCTGCCATCTGAGTGAGGAAGTCCCATTCAGATTGAGGAAATACACGCTCGACTCGTTTCACGTTTTCAGGATTCGAGGCTAAACCCGGCTCAATCGCTTCAACAATACTATTGGGACGAGTTTGTAATGCTTGTGACCAGATCGCATACATAGGATCGGATGTTTTCGCTTGTTCAGCAGCTTGTAATGCCGACTTTTCAACAAGGTAGCCATTCGGGTTTTGCGGATCAGGTTGAATGTTCAAAGACGCGTAACTGTGTGCAGCTAAAGTGCAGCCAACTACTGTCGCCAAATATTTGATTTTTAACATGATGGATTCTCTTATCTGTCCTTAATAAGTCCATCAAAGAGTATGCGGCGCATGGGAAATGAGCCAGTCGTTACCATGTGAATTTATAAAAAGTGCGAGTGACACTTTTATGTATCCTTCAACACAACAAAACGTCTCATTGTTTCTTGAGGTGATATCTAACTTCCAACGGATTTGGTTTCTCGTTGTAGATGTAAGTCCTTAATCTCCTAAATAAAAAGAAAAAGCCTCGAACAAAGTTCGAGGCTTAAGATCTTAATCAAAACTGGTTAAATCTCTAAGAGATTATTCCCACTCGATAGTTGCTGGTGGCTTACCAGAAATATCGTAAACAACACGTGAAATGCCGTTAACTTCGTTGATAATACGGTTAGATACCTTACCTAGGAAGTCGTATGGTAGGTGTGCCCAGTGAGCAGTCATGAAGTCGATAGTTTCTACTGCACGTAGAGATACAACCCAATCGTACTTACGGCCATCGCCCATTACGCCAACTGAACGTACTGGTAGGAATACCGTGAATGCTTGAGATACTTTGTGGTAAAGGTCAGCAGCGTGAAGCTCTTCAATGAAGATAGCATCAGCACGACGCAGTAAGTCACAGTACTCTTTCTTCACTTCACCAAGTACACGAACACCTAGACCTGGACCTGGGAATGGGTGGCGGTAAAGCATGTTGTATGGAAGACCAAGCTCTAGGCCGATCTTACGTACTTCATCTTTAAACAGCTCACGTAGAGGCTCAACAAGGCCCATTTCCATATCATCAGGAAGGCCACCAACGTTGTGGTGAGATTTGATTACGTGTGCTTTACCTGTCTTAGATGCTGCAGACTCGATTACGTCTGGGTAGATAGTACCCTGAGCAAGCCATTTAGCATTCTTCAGTTTCTTAGACTCTTCGTCGAAGATATCTACGAATACGTGACCGATGATCTTACGTTTCGCTTCTGGTTCAGCTTCGCCTTCCAGAGCGTCAAGGAAACGATCTTCCGCATCAACTTTAATGATGTTTAGGCCGAATTGGTCACCAAACATCTCCATAACCTGCTCACCTTCGTTTAAACGAAGAAGGCCGTTATCTACAAATACACATGTCAGTTTGTCGCCGATAGCGCGGTGAGCAAGCATTGCTACGACTGATGAATCAACACCACCAGAAAGACCAAGGATAACTTCGTCGTCACCTACTTGCTCTTTAATACGTGCAACTGCATCTTCAATGATAGATGCTGAAGTCCACAGACCTTCACAACCACACGCGTTAAGAACGAAGTTCTCAAGCATTTTTAGGCCGTTTTTAGTGTGCGTTACTTCTGGGTGGAATTGAACACCGTAGTATTTCTTCTCTTCGTTTGCCATTGCAGCGTATGGGCAAGTATCTGTCTCTGCGATTTTTGTGAAATCAGCAGGGATTTCAACCACTTTGTCACCGTGGCTCATCCAAACATCTTGAGTTGTCTCAAGGTCGGCGAAAAGTGCAGATTCACCCGTCACTTGTACAGCCGCGTAGCCGAACTCGCGCTCAGTAGATGTTGCTACTTTACCGCCAAGTTGCTCAGCCATAGTTTGCATGCCGTAGCAGATACCGAAGACAGGAACACCTGAATCAAATACGTACTGAGGTGCACGTGGAGAATTCTCTTCCGTTACACTTTCAGGGCCACCAGATAGGATGATACCGTCTGGATTGAATTCACGAATATCCGCTTCTTCTACGTCCCAGCTCCAAAGTTCACAGTAAACACCGATCTCACGAATACGACGAGCTACTAGCTGTGTGTATTGAGAACCGAAGTCCAGAATTAGAATACGTTGGTCATGAATATTTTTAGTCATTGTAAGCAGTCTTATTGGCTATGTGATAAAACGGAGGCGAGTTTACTCACCTCTGATTAACTCTTCAAGAAATAAAGCAAACGTTTTCGTTGGTTATCTGTAACCTCGTGTTTTGAGAAAATCAGACTTTCTGCAAAACAGGCGGTAGATATAATACCAATCACAGTAAGTAAGTGTTCAGTAGTAGCGCTGGAAAAAAGCTTGAGAACAAGGCTGCTCTATTCAACAAAGAGTTCTGATAAGTAGTTATTCTACAATCAAAAATTCTAACGAAGTTATCGAGGTTTTTAACAAGCTAGGATGATCAGTTATTTACTACGATTGGTATATTAATGTGCCGACTAAATCAGCACATTATTCAAACGTTTGGACGTATTATTAACCTAAACGGTAGTTAGGTGCTTCTTTCGTGATTTGAACATCGTGTACGTGAGATTCTTTCATGCCCGCACCAGAGATACGAACAAACTCAGCTTTAGTACGCATGTCTTCAACAGTTGCAGAACCCGTTAGGCCCATGCTTGAGCGTAAACCGCCCATCTGTTGGTGAACGATCTCTTTTAGACGACCTTTGTATGCGATACGACCTTCAATACCTTCTGGAACAAGCTTGTCTGCAGCGTTATCAGATTGGAAGTAACGGTCAGAAGAACCTTGAGACATAGCGCCAAGAGAACCCATACCACGGTAAGACTTGTAAGAACGACCGTTATAAAGGATAACTTCACCCGGAGCTTCTTCAGTACCTGCGAACATTGAACCAACCATCACACAAGATGCGCCAGCAACGATAGCTTTACAGATATCGCCAGAGAAGCGAATGCCGCCATCTGCGATGACTGGAATACCGTATTCGTTAGCTACTTCAGCCGCGTCTGCGATTGCTGTTACTTGAGGAACACCAACACCAGTAACGATACGAGTCGTACAGATTGAACCCGGGCCGATACCTACTTTAACCGCACTAACACCAGCTTCGATAAGAGCACGAGCGCCAGCGCCAGTTGCTACGTTACCACCGATGATTTGTAGATCAGGGTATGCAGCGCGAGTTTCGCGGATACGGTTAAGTACGCCTTCAGAGTGACCGTGTGAAGAGTCGATAAGTAGAACGTCTACGCCAGCTTCAACTAGAGCAGCTACGCGCTCTTCGTTACCAGCACCAGCACCAACAGCTGCACCTACACGTAGGCTGCCGCGCTCATCTTTACAAGCGTTTGGTTTACGTTCTGCTTTGTGGAAATCTTTTGCAGTGATCATTCCCGTTAGTTGGAAGTCATCATTTACAACAAGAACTTTTTCAACACGCGCTTCATGCATTTTCTCTTGAACTTCTTCACGAGTTGCACCTTCTTTAACAGAAGCAAGACGAGCTTTAGGCGTCATTACTACATCAACTTTCTTAGAAAGGTCAGTCACAAAGCGAACATCACGGCCAGTAATAATACCAACAAGTTCGTTTGTTTCAGTAACAACAGGGAAACCGGCAAAACCGTGTTTTTGAGTAAGAGCTACAACATCAGCGATTGTCGCGTCAGGGTTTACAGTAACAGGGTGAGAAACTACACCTGCTTCGTAAATTTTAACCTGGCGAACCATTTCAGCTTGTTGTTCAATAGACATGTTCTTATGAATGAAGCCTATTCCGCCTTCTTGTGCCAGTGCAATCGCTAGGCGAGCTTCTGTCACAGTATCCATCGATGCAGAGATCATTGGGATGTTTAGGGAAATATTCTTCGTCAACTGAGTGCGAAGATCAGCTGTATTAGGGAGAACGGTGGAGTGTGCTGGCACTAGCAGTACGTCGTCGAATGTCAGCGCTTCTTTGGCAATTCTTAGCATTTGCAATATCTCACAATAATAGGAGTAAAAAGAAACAATCCAATCTCATCGTTTCGCCTAATGAGGGCAGCCAATTAAGGAAAATCAAACTGCATTTGGATTAGATATTGCGGACGGATTATACGGCCAACGAAATCGCTTGGCTACACATTTTTATACTTTTAATTTGCATTTACCCCCTTGCTATGTATTATATTGCCGCTATCTTCCATACTCACGCCCAGTGAGATTCCAAGAGAAAGACCTTCCTTCAAGGATAGATAGCGCTTCTATGACCAATCCAAACATCTTTACTGTTTCTCGCCTCAATTCAGAGGTTCGTCTCCTATTAGAAAACGAAATGGGAATAGTCTGGCTCGTTGGTGAAATCTCAAATTTCTCTGCACCTGTCTCTGGTCACTGGTACCTCACGCTTAAAGACTCTCGCGCTCAAGTTAAGTGCGCTATGTTTCGTGGCAATAACCGTCGTGTGACTTTTAAGCCTCAGAACGGTAATCAAGTGCTAGTTAAAGCGCGTCTGTCTCTTTATGAGCCACGCGGTGATTATCAACTGATCATCGAAAGCATGCAGCCAGAAGGTGACGGCAAGCTTCAGCAAGAGTTTGAAAAGCTGAAGATGAACCTTGCCGCAGAAGGCCTGTTTGCTCAATCGAGCAAGCAACCACTTCCTGAACACCCAAAGCGCGTTGGCGTTATCACCTCGAAAACGGGCGCTGCGCTGTTTGATATTCTTGATGTACTGAAAAGGCGCGATCCTTCATTGCCTGTTGTGGTTTACCCGACCATGGTTCAAGGCGAAGAGGCGGCAATTCAGATTGCTCAAGCGATTGGACGAGCTAACGAACGCAATGAGTGTGATGTGTTGATCGTGGGTCGTGGCGGCGGTTCATTAGAAGACTTATGGTGCTTCAATAACGAGATCGTTGCTCGCACCATTGCAGCAAGCCAGATCCCGATTATCAGCGCAGTTGGCCACGAAGTTGACGTCACTATCGCCGATTTCGTCGCAGATATGCGAGCTCCAACGCCATCAGCAGCCGCTGAATTGGTTAGCCGTGACAACAGTCATAAAGAGCAAGCTTATACCTCTAAACGTGCTCGTTTAGTAAGTGCGATTCGTCATGTGTTAATCAAACAAGCGCAATCAACTCAAACGTTGAAATACCGCTTAGAGAAACAACACCCGAGCTACCAACTACAAAAGCAGAGTCAGCAGCTTGATGACTTAGACATGCGTTTGCGTCGTGGTATGACTCAATACCTAAAGCTGCATGCGCAGCGTGTTGAACGTAAGCAGCACCAACTTCAGCTGAACTCGCCAGTGAAACGCCTTGGTGAACAGAAACTGCATCTACAACGTTCAGAGCAAAAGCTATTGGATGCAATGGACAAGACATTACTAACTACTCGCCACCAACTAGCCATGGCTGCCGAGAAGTTAGAAACAGTAAGTCCATTGGCAACCCTAAAACGTGGCTACAGCATTACCCATTCAGCATCGAGCAAGACCGTGTCATCGATTAACGACGTCGAAGTCGGCGAAGTAATCACCACTCAAGTTGAAGACGGTGTGATTGAGTCGCAAGTGACAACAAGAGTCGCCAAGAGCGAGCTCTAGGTTCATTAGATACCAAAAAGACCCAACACTTTGGTATTGAGTCTCTGATATAACATTACAGATAGTCGTTTAAGCGATTCGGCTTAAGTCTATTCAGCAGGCTGAAACTCGAACTTTACTCTCGATTTAGATTTAAGCTCATTACACTCACCATTACAAAAATAGCTCGCTGCACCACAGGCTTGAAGCTTCTCAAGTTGGCTGCTGCACTCAGGGCAAAAACCAACCTTAGTAAAGTGTGCCTGACAACTTTCACAGTGATACTTTCCATCCCAACCTAGCTCTGATTGGCACTTAGGGCAGATATTTTCACTCATTAGCATTTCCTAATTCACTACTTTTTTACAATCTACTACCGCTGAGACTTAGCTTGCTTGATTTGGTACATGTTCTTATCAGCTTGTGCGATCAAGTCTTCCAATGACTCAGGATCTTTCTCATAAGAAAGTCCAACGCTGACAGAAAACTGAGTGCCATCGATATAGAGAGCTTGTTCCAAGGTTCTTTCTAAGCTTCGATAAAAGTTCAGCACACTTTCTTGATCATCAAAGCAAGAGAACACGACAAACTCATCGCCCCCATAGCGCCCTATCTTCGCACAGGCAGTCGTTGCCTCATCAAGCACTTTTGCAACGGCTAACAACACATCATCACCAAAGCTGTGGCCAAACGTATCGTTTATTGACTTAAATTTATCGACATCAACAAACAGGCATGCCATCACTTTTTCAGTAAAACAGCGGTTAGTTAACACCTGCTCGGCTTCTCTCAGCAATGCTCGGCGATTCAAACTGTGTGTTAGAGAGTCTCGATTGGCAAAAAAGTTGAGTTGATTCTCTAACTCATACTTCTCAAGCGCGACTGAATACAGAGAAGCCAATAACTCTAAGATCTCAAGTTCAAACTCATGAGGTTCAGAGATGTACTGACTGTAAATTGCGAAGGTACCCAATACGTGACCATGTGAAGAGATGATTGGCACTGACCAACATGCATGAAGGTTAGCCTGGTTGGTTAAGGCTAAGAAAGGAGTCCAATTCGGGTGTGCATTAATATTGGAGACCATTGATCCGCACCAGCAGTTTTGGACGGCTTTGTTGCGTAATTAAATTTAAAGATAGAACAACCCCGTTTCGCGTATTT
>NZ_JBFSRZ010000071.1:0-18068 GCF_041466065.1 Vibrio sp. 10N.239.312.C11 | reverse complement strand
AGCTAACCCACGATATTGGAGGCTAGCACCTTTCGTGGGGGTCATTATGTCTATGTCGATAGTTGCACAAACGAATGTACAGCTTTTAAGGTTAGTGTAATATACCCTTTATTTATAAGGGTATATTGGCATGGTTAGCACAATCCGAGAACAGTTAATTGCAGCAGGCATCATTGTTCCTGCTGCAAACCCAACACAGCCTGAAAAAAAAGCTAAACAAAACAGTAGTAAACGAAGCTCCAAGGTAGATAAAAAACTAAAAAAAGAATCCAAGTCGTCCCACCCCAAAAAAAATTCGAAGATTAACCGTACAAAAGCAGATGACAACCAAGCTCGTAAACCCTTGCTGAAACCTCGACCGAAGGGAAAGCTAAGCAAAGTTGATAGAGCCATCTTGCAAGCTTCAAGTTGTGGTAGGCGAGGCGGTAGTGAATTGCGAAAATCAGAACGAATTCGTTTATTCGTCAGGAGAGGGGCGACAGTAAAAGGGGATGCTGCTTGCGATACTTGTGGGTGTGCATACGGAATCCTGACGAGGTACAGTAATACTAGCGTCGGACCCGTAGTTCTGTGTACTACATGTAAGGTTAAAGCTTTTGAGGCGAATTTTGGACATGCTGACGCAATGCCCTTAAAAGTAGATCATGCACACGCACAACGGCATAAGTGAGAATCGACATAACAAATATGGATTAAGGTGTTGCGCAGACAACACTAAATCTCGAGTGTTGAACAAGCCCGAAGCCACTTTAGTAAGTAAATTGTACGATTGAACTTGAAGGGCGCACCGCTTTGAGTCTTTTCTCAAGGCGAGCGAGGCCAAGATAAGGTTGCGATAGCAATCTTATCAACCAGTTAGCTATTTTTCGTTTCTTTCGTCGTCACATCTCCTCTGTTTTCGTCAATGCCATTCTCCTTATTATCAAATGCCTTTCGGCTACATGGGTCGGCTTACTCCAACACATGCCATTTCATGCTCACAACAAGGGCAGATTCATATCGCTTTGCTCCTTACCGGTACTGGCACTGGCGGCATCCTATAGACCAAGTTCAACAGCAACAGCTGAATACGAACTCTTAAGGCGTGTGCTTGACCACGTAAAAATCCGTAGTCTCTTACTCGCTGCAACCCTTTGGGCAGCACGTGTTGAAAATGAGCAGCAAGAACTTGAGAGTAGGCAAAGTGCGCGTTCGCCATACATTGGTTTGGCTCCCTTTATAGCGGAAGGTGACTGTGTCGTCGGTTATATGGATGATGTCTTCATCAGGCAACACGCCACGATAGAGGTAGCGTGCCAAATAGCTCAACGCAGCCTGACCGTATCCCGCTGATCGGTAATTGACCACTCATTGTTTGGGTATGTCACTCGGAAGCCACAACGTTGGGTGTTAATTAATGGTCTCCAGCACTCTTGCTCGGCATACTTGTTAAGCTGCCACGCCGAGTTTTACCTCCACTGGAGTTTTCTGTTGGAGCGAGTCCAAGGCTCGTCATTAAGCGATAAGTCCAGTAACCGCATGGTCCTGTTTCATAGACAAAGTGCAGAGTGGCTTTTGGATACTTGGATTGCAGCTGTTTGGTCAATTTAATCAATGCGGACTTATTCGATTTAATACAGCCAAGGTGTTGTGGATTTGCCTCACGATGTTCTTATAACACAGCGATTTGAATAAATGACTTATGCATATCTAAGCCAATGAAAATTATGCTATCTTTATTCATGCTAGCCTCCAAAATTTAGTTGTTTGACACACTAATTATGGCTATGGTTTTAAGCTAACCCACGATATTGGAGGCTAACACCTTTCGTGGGGGTCATTATGTCTAGGTGACAAGGAGGGATCATGAACAAATTGGAAGGGACGTACCCCAATAGCTATGAAGATATTCTAGCTGCTACAAGTGAGATTGGATTTCCGCAGTTATCAGATGCTGAAACAGGTTCATTTTTAGCGACACTTTGCGCTAGTAAAATTAACGGCAATTTCCTAGAGCTTGGAACTGGTACTGGGCTTTGTACATCTTGGTTGTTAGAAGGGATGAGTGCTGGCTCTAAGCTAATTTCAGTAGACAATAATGAGCGGAATATTGGCTTGGCTCGTAAATTTTTAGAACATGATAGCCGAGTTGAAATCGTATTAAGTGAAGGCGAAGCTGTAATTGATGGAATAGAACCAGCTTCATTGGATTTGATATTTGCTGATACTTGGCCGGGTAAGTATCACTATTTAGAAGAAGCGTTAGGTTTACTAAAAGTTGGCGGCATTTATGTTGTCGATGATATGAATACGAGAAGTGAATGGTCGATAGAGCACAACACTAAAGTTGAAGACTTAATATCACACTTAACAACTCGTTCAGATTTAATAACTACGAAGCTGGATTGGTCTACAGGTTTGGTTATGTGTGTGAAAATCGCTTAACAATAGACTATGGCGTCAATGGCTATTTGGGCGCCATTTATGTTTTACATACCATCACTTTTTAGCTTCAAAGCTTAAGTTGTATAAGTCTTCTATTGCCACAAAGCCAGCAGAAAAACAAAAAGACCAATCCCCAGTGTTACTTTTAGAAGCAAGCCAAGAGGTGCTCCACCTTTTGGCGCTTTATTGCAACATCCCATCATTGATTCCTAATTTGTCGTGAATGTCATATCACCTTAAACCTTTCCCTTACGGTAAGGTCAATGCTTTATTAGTCATATAATCTGGAATCCGAAAAACAAAAAAGCGAACCGTTCGGTTCGCCTTTTGTTATGTTGTTCTGCTTAGCGCCGCTACGAATTAGTCTTCGTAGTTGTCGATACTTGGACAAGAACAGATTAGGTTACGGTCGCCGTATACGTTGTCTACACGGTTAACAGTAGGCCAGTACTTCGAGTTCTTGGTTGCTTTTGATGGGAAACAAGCCAGTTCGCGAGAGTAAGGGCGATCCCATTCTGCGCCTGAAAGGTCAACTTGTGTGTGCGGTGCGTTCACTAGAGGGTTGTTGTCTAGTGGCCATTCACCCGCTTTCACTGCTGCCATTTCGTGACGGATTGCGATCATCGCTTCACAGAAACGGTCTAGCTCTTCTAAATCTTCAGATTCAGTTGGCTCTACCATTAGTGTGCCAGCTACAGGGAAAGACATAGTAGGCGCGTGGAAACCGAAGTCCATTAAACGCTTAGCAATATCTTCTTCGCTGATACCTGTATCTTCCTTAAGTGGACGAATATCGATAATACATTCGTGCGCTACGCGGCCGTTAGTGCCACGGTAAAGAACAGGGTAGTGAGGACGTAGTTTTTCCATCACGTAGTTCGCGTTCAGAATCGCTACTTTCGTTGCGTCTGTTAGGCCAGGTTCGCCCATCATTGCGATGTAAGCCCAAGAGATAGGTAAGATTGAAGCACTACCTAAATCTGCCGCTGATACCGCGTAGTCAGAACCTTGTACACCGTTTTCGATGTGACCTGGTAGGAAAGGTGCTAGGTGCGATTTAACGCCGATAGGACCCATACCCGGACCGCCACCACCGTGTGGGATACAGAATGTTTTGTGTAGGTTCAAGTGAGATACGTCTGAACCGATGAAGCCAGGTGAAGTTAGACCTACTTGAGCGTTCATGTTCGCGCCGTCTAGGTAAACCTGACCGCCCGCTGCGTGTACTTGTTCACACACTTCTTTCACTTGCTCTTCGTATACGCCGTGCGTAGAAGGGTAAGTGATCATGATGCTTGATAGGTTGTCTTTGTGCTTCTCGATTTTCGCTGCTAGGTCTGCCATGTCGATGTTGCCATCTTCATCACACTTAACAACCACTACTTTCATTGAAACCATAGATGCTGTTGCAGGGTTAGTACCGTGCGCAGAGCTTGGAATCAGACAAACATTACGGTGAGCTTCACCGCGGCTTGCGTGGTAGCGTTGAATCGCGATTAGACCTGCGTATTCGCCAGATGCACCAGAGTTAGGCTGTAGTGAGAAATCGTCGTAACCGGTAATTTCACATAGCTTCTCTTTAAGATCTTTCGCTAGCGCTGTGTAGCCCGCTGCTTGCTCTAGAGGTGCGAATGGGTGAATTGAACCAAACTCAGGCCATGTTACTGGAATCATCTCAGCAGCAGCGTTCAGCTTCATCGTACAGCTGCCCAGTGGGATCATGCCGTGCGTTAGTGAGAAGTCTTTGTTCTCAAGCTGTTTTAGGTAACGCATCATTTGCGTTTCGCTGTGGTGCGTGTTGAATACTGGGTGAGTTAGGAACTCTGATTCACGACGGCAGTTTTCTGGAATTGCTGCAAACTCATTTGATGCAATGTCAGAAGATAGTGCTTGAACGTCTTCTTTCACGTCGAAGATTGCGAATAGTGCATTCACGTCGTCGATCGTTGTTGTTTCGTCTAAGCTGATACCGATTTTACCCTTAAGAAGGCGAAGGTTGATGTCTGCTGCTTGCGCTTTCGCGTACAGTGCATCTGTCTTCTCTTCAGAGTTGATCGTGATGGTATCAAAGAAGCTGTTGTTCGTTAGTTCGTAACCCGATTTAGTCAGGCCAGCCGCTAGGATAGCTGTCATGTGGTGTGTACGACGAGCAATAGTACGTAGGCCTTCTGCACCGTGGTAAACCGCGTAGAACGACGCCATGTTTGCTAAAAGTGCTTGAGCTGTACAGATGTTCGATGTCGCTTTCTCGCGGCGGATGTGTTGCTCACGAGTTTGCATTGCCATACGTAGCGCTTGGTTACCGTGAGTATCGATAGATACACCGATTACACGACCTGGCATTGTACGCTTATGTTTTTCACGAGTACCCATGAATGCAGCGTGTGGACCACCGTAACCCATAGGAACGCCGAAACGTTGCGCTGAACCGATGACTACGTCTGCGCCCATTTCGCCCGCAGGCTTAAGTAGAGCGGAAGCAAGTAGGTCAGTAGCCACTGTAACCAGTGTTTTGTTAGCTTGAGCTTTCGCAATGATGTCTGTTAGGTCACGAACTTCACCCGTTGTACTCGGGTATTGAAGAAGCGCACCAAATACGTTTTGCTCTGGAAGTGTTTCAAGAGCACCAACCATGACTTCAAAACCGATGTACTCAGCACGAGTTTTAACAACTTCTAGTGTTTGAGGGTGAACATCGTCAGCAACGAAGAATACTTTGCTCTTGCTTTTGCCAGCACGCTTACACAGAGTCATTGCTTCGCCAGCCGCTGTCGCTTCATCAAGAAGGGATGCGTTCGCGATTTCCATACCGGTTAGGTCCATTACCATTTGTTGGTAATTGAGTAGAGCTTCAAGACGACCTTGAGAAATCTCTGGTTGGTATGGTGTGTAAGCTGTGTACCAGCCGGGGTTCTCTAAAACGTTACGTAGAATAACGTTTGGAGTGAATGTGTTGTAGTAGCCTTGGCCAATGAAAGTACGTTTCACTTGGTTTAGGTTAGCGATCTCTTTAAGAGAGGTCAGCATGTCCATCTCGCTCAGTGGCGCAGCAAGTGTCATTGGTTTTTCAAGACGGATTTGTGCAGGAACCGTTTCGTCGATCAGTGCGTCTAGGCTAGTCGCGTTGATCGCTTCAAGCATTTTTTGCTGGTCTGCTTTATTAGGGCCGTTATGACGAGCAACAAACTCGTTTTGCGTACCCAAGTCTTTCAGTAATTGGCTTTGAAGTAATTCAGTCATGATATGTTCTACTTTCTCTCTGGAGCCGTGAGCTAGCCCCTAAAATTAAGCTGCTCCAAAGAGCAGCTTTATCGTAATGAGGTTACCTATTAGTCTTCTTCTACAGAGCTTAGGTATTCTTCCGCATCTTTAAGGTTGTTTAGTTCAGACGCATCAGACATCTTCACTTTAACAATCCAACCGCCTTCATAAGGTTCTTCGTTGATTAGCTCTGGGCTATCTTCTAATTCTTCGTTGATTTCTACAATTTCGCCAGAGATTGGTGCGTAGATATCAGAAGCTGCTTTCACTGATTCAACCAGAGAGAAGCTTTCGCCAGCTTCAATTTCGTCTTCAGTGTCTGGCAGGTCAACAAACACAACGTCACCTAGTAGCTCTTGAGCGTGCTCAGAAATACCAATAGTTACAGTACCGTCACCGTTGTCTTTTACCCACTCGTGGCTGTCTGCAAACTTTAGTGTATTGTCCATTGCTTATTCTCCAAAAATTTATGAGGTTTTAATTTAAATCTTAAAATTGGTTTAACGGTAAAGAGGGAAGCGCTTGCAAAGCTCTTTAACTTGCTTGCGAACACGTTGCTCAACTTCAGCATTGCCTTCAGGGCTTTCAACTAAGCCATCAAGTACATCGCCGATCCATTCACCGATAAGTTTGAATTCTTCAGTGCCAAAACCACGACTGGTTCCAGCTGGCGTGCCTAAACGGATACCAGAAGTAATCATAGGCTTCTCTGTATCGAATGGTATGCCATTTTTGTTACATGTGATCCCTGCACGCTCTAATGCTTCTTCAGTTACGTTACCTTTCAAGCCTTTAGGGCGAAGGTCAACCAACATTAGATGTGTGTCTGTACCGCCAGTCACAATGTCACAACCGCGAGTTTGCAACACTTCAGCAAGAACTTTTGCGTTGTCGATCACTGAATCAATATAAGTATTAAATTCAGGGCCAAGTGCTTCGCCAAACGCCACTGCTTTAGCCGCGATAACGTGCATTAGTGGGCCGCCTTGAAGGCCAGGGAACACTGCAGAGTTGATCTTTTTGTTGATGTCTTCGTGGTTCGTAAGAATCATGCCGCCGCGTGGGCCACGAAGTGTTTTGTGCGTTGTTGTGGTAACAACGTGTGCGTGTGGTAGTGGGCTAGGGTGAGCACCTGTCGCGATAAGACCCGCGATGTGTGCCATATCGACCATTAGGATAGCGCCAACTTCGTCAGCGATTTCACGGAACTTAGCGAAATCAATAACGCGTGGGATAGCACTACCACCAGCAATAATCATTTTAGGTTGGCTTTCGATAGCTAAAGCGCGAACCGCTTCGTAATCGATTTCTAGAGTTTCGCGGTCTACGCCGTATTGAACTGCGTTGAACCACTTACCAGACATTGCAGGGCGCGCACCGTGTGTAAGGTGGCCACCAGCGTCTAGAGACATGCCTAGGATAGTGTCGCCAGGTTGAAGTAGGGCAAGTTTAACTGCGCCGTTCGCTTGAGCACCTGAGTGAGGTTGTACGTTTACGTATTCGCACTTGAACAGCTGTTTAGCACGTTCAATCGCGATAGCTTCTACTGTATCTACGTGCTCACAACCACCGTAGTAACGACGGCCTGGGTAGCCTTCTGCGTATTTGTTGGTCAGGCAAGTGCCTTGAGCTTGCATTACTGCTTTAGAAACGATGTTCTCAGAAGCAATAAGTTCGATTTGTTCGTTTTGACGAGTGTTCTCTGCTTGGATTCCAGCAAATACTGCGTCGTCAGTCGCAGATAGGTTCGTAGAGAAAAAACTGTCTAAGCTATGGTTTTGGTAAGCGTTCATTGTCGAGACCTTTCATTAAGCTAATGGTGATTGTTTTTATAGTCCATTAGGTCTTACGTTGATTTCTGCATCGGTATCGTTTGCGCTATATAGGTATAGATAAACGTGAATTGCGTTATAAATATACTCTTACAGCGTCTAAGCGATCGTTGTAGGGTCGATGCAGCACGAATTGTTTCCCAAAAAGTTCGGGTAAAAAACAGCTCTTACAAATGTTAAATCTATCATTTGCTGCAAGCTGAAGTAGCATCTCTTCATCTAACAAGTCGATAACATAGCTCCGATAAAATCAATTTTCAACAAAAATTTCCAATAGGAAACAACTTTTCTTGTTTTGCTACGGGGAGCACGCTTTATTTCTCTGTGTGCTCTTTAATCAACAAAGCGCTTCATGCAACAATGAAATGAATAGACAGGAAGCAAGAAATTAATGAGGGACCTATGTCAGAAGACATTTATGATGAGTACCCATCTTTAACGTTGGCGAAGGAAACGTTAGACCAGAATATCGAACCACTTAGGCTTGGCCAGCGTATTAAAGATATCCGCGGCAAGCTTGGGATTACGTTAGAAGAAGCAAGCCAAAGAACAGGCTTGGCTCGCTCTACGCTCAGCAAAATTGAGAATGAACAGATCTCACCAACGTTTCAAGCAATGCAAAAATTGGCGATGGGTTTGCAAATTGATATGCCGCAACTCTTTGAGCCGCCAAGAAAAAAAGTGGCAACAGGACGTCGAGATTTAACCAAGGCAGGCCAAGGTAAACCACACCCAACACCGACTTATGAACATGAGCTGCTTGCGACTGAGCTTTCTAATAAGAAGATGATGCCGTTTAAGAGCCGCGTAAGAGCACGTACTTTTGAAGAGTATAATGATTGGGTGCGTCATGACGGTGAGGAGTTCTTAATGATTATCTCCGGTGATGTGATGTTCTATTCAGAATTCTACGAACCTGTGCCAATGAGCGAAGGCGATAGCATGTATTACGATGCCAATATGGGCCACATGCTGATTTCTACCAGTACAGAAGATGCACTCATTTTGTGGGTGACTGCAAAATAAGTTAACAAACTTAGAATTTCTTATAGTGAATGCAAACGTTTGCTTTTGTTTCGAACGTTAGCCAACAGACGCGATATTGATGTGAAAATCATCAATATCGCGTTTTTGTATGTATCTATAAATTGTTTTTAAATTGTTAAATGTCACATTTTGAGCTGTTTTAATCTTGTTAAGGGTGTAAAACTCACTCAGCCTTGTTTATTATAGTGAACACGGTTTACTCATGTTGATTGAAGTTTACTGAAGTGAATTCTTAGAAAGTGAGTTGTATGGGTTCTGTACAGTTATTCATAATTTATAGAGCCAACGATATAAGCCTATATAAAGGACATCACTTTTTACTATCTACTGTTTCTAACGTTAACCAGTATCGTTAGAGGCGACTCTAAATAGAGATATAAGCGGCAGACTCGATTTTGGACAGCCTGCAACGCTTCATGGAGAATAAAATGACTCAAGAACACGCTAATCAAGACCTACTAACAACACCACTGCATGCACTTCACGTTGAAGAGGGCGCAAAGATGGTTCCTTTCGCTGGCTACGATATGCCAGTCCAGTACCCGCTTGGTGTAAAGAAAGAGCATTTACATACTCGTGATGCTGCTGGTCTTTTTGATGTTTCTCACATGGGGCAACTTCGTCTACATGGTGCAAACGCAGCTGCTGTCTTAGAATCTTTGGTTCCTGTAGATATTATTGACCTTCCTTCTGGTAAGCAGCGCTATGCGTTTTTTACTAACGAGCAGGGCGGCATTATGGATGATCTGATGGTTGCTAACCTAGGTGATCACCTGTTTGTTGTTGTGAACGCAGCATGTAAGACACAAGATATCGACCATCTAACTGCGCACCTTCCAGCTGACGTAGAAATGGAAGTGATTGATGATCGCGCTCTATTAGCACTTCAAGGCCCTAAAGCGTCTGAAGTTTTAGCTCGTTTCCAACCAAGCGTTGCTGACATGCTTTTCATGGACGTTCAAAAAGTTGATATCGACGGCGTTGAATGCATCGTGAGCCGCAGTGGTTACACGGGGGAAGATGGCTACGAGATCTCTGTTCCTAACGATCACGCTGAAGCACTGGCACGCAAGCTAACATCAGAAGCTGAAGTAGAGTGGATTGGCCTTGGCGCTCGTGACTCACTTCGTCTTGAGTGTGGTCTATGTCTATACGGTCATGACCTAGATACAACAACTACTCCAGTAGAAGCTAGCCTTCTATGGGGTATTCAAAAAGTGCGTCGTACAGACGGTGAACGTGCAGGCGGTTTCCCTGGCGCTGATATCATCCTTGAGCAAATCGCAACCAAAGATGTTCAACGTAAGCGTGTTGGTCTTGTTGGTCAAACTAAAGCGCCAGTACGTGAAGGCGCTGAGCTGTTCGATGCTGAAGACAACAAGATTGGTGTTGTAACAAGCGGTACAGCGGGGCCTAATGCAGGCAAACCTGTTTCTATGGCATATGTACGCACTGATCTAGCAGTAATTGGCACTGAAGTATTCGCTGAAGTTCGTGGTAAGAAGCTACCAATGACAGTAGAAAAAATGCCATTCGTACCTCAACGTTACTACCGTGGCTAATCTATTTTAAGAGAAACTATTGAGCTAAGCTAAGCTAAGCTAAGCTAAGCAAAGCCTACTGTTTGCTTCTCTGTGTAGAGAAGTTCAACGGTAGGCTTTTTTGTTTAAGCCTGTCTCCCTTTTTATGAACGTATCTATTTTTATAAACGTATCTAATTTTAAGAGCGTATAACTTTCTATATCGCTACAAGCCCAGATACCTGAAAGTTCGTTTTTTAAAACGAGACATATGGCTATATCATTAAAATTGCTTACTATAATATTAGTGGTACGTGTTATGGTGACGATTCATCATTTTTGTAAATAAGTAGTAGGGGTTACAAGGAGTTATCTATGAATGTTAACCATACAATGAGTCCGGTTCGTAAAGCCGTTTTAGGGCTGTTAGCTCCATTGATTTACACATCAAGTGTTATGGCGACGGAAAACTCGGTCGAAAGTGCTCCTAATGTCGGTGTTTCACCTTATATTATCAATGGTAGCCCCACAACAGATGCAGAACTAACTAATACTTATCCAACGTTTACTAGCCTGTACTTTCATGATGGTTCAAAATTTTCTAACTACTGTGGTGGAACCATTATAGATGCACAATTCGTGCTTACCGCTGCCCATTGTGTGTATGAAAGTTACGCGTGGATGCTTAATACTTGGGTTGTTCCAGGAATGGCAGATCAAACAAAATATAACAACGGTGGATACCAATCAGCACGAGTCGAAAAGATATATTATCCAAGTGACTATAGTAATAATCTTGATCCCATCAACGGGAAAGTATTACCAAACGATATTGCTATCTTGAAACTCAAAACAGCCTTAAATGTACGAGACTACTCTTCTTCAATTAACTCTACATTCGACAATGTCTATGCATTGAATCGTGGTCAAGATACGTTTAAGGCAGTTGGCCGAGGCTTGACGAGTCATATAACTGATGACCAAGGCAAAACTGTTTCTAGAACTGCTACCAATGTAGTAAATCAAGCGAATTTAACCTTCGATGCTACAAATAGCTGTAATTCAACAGACAAACAGCTTTGTTTTGATGGAGCGCAGTTCAATGGATACAAAAACTCGACCTGTAATGGTGATTCAGGCGGTCCTGTCTATTGGTGGGATGGGGTTAGCTATCAGCAAATAGGCATTACGAGTTACGGGCCAGCTACATGTGGAAGCCTTACTGAAAAATACACGTCTGTTTTTACGGAAGTTTATGATTATGCAGGATGGATAGATCGAGTTGTTTCAGGCACTGAAAACGCAACTTTTGAAGTTAGAAGTACACCGAGTTCTCGTGTTCTCGTACGAGTGAGCGATGGTGAAACCGTTGATTCATCTTCTGCTTTGTTAAATGAAACGTCAATGCCGAAGATAAGCCTATCGGGCGGGTCTAATTCAGGCACCAACTCAGGCTCTAGTAGCGGCGGTTCTTTGGGGTTCTTGTCGATATTCGCGCTTGGTTTACTTATTTTAAGAAGACAATCTATTTAAAGTTAAGTAGACGTTCATCAGCATGATTGAGGGCTATACCTCGACAGGTTGTTCATTTAAGCATTAATGAAAGAAGTCTTAGATTAAGTCGACGCTAAAAAGCATCAGCGTCGACTTGGTTATTTCGGTGTACTATCGCTTCAAACTTGTCGATATGCCTGCTTATTGATTTTCGCCTTCCTGCTATACCTTTCGACAATTTCATCCATTTGCTTTATGGCATCGTTGATATTTTGAATACCACCTTGTACAACACCTTTCTCGCTTTGGTTCAATGCAGAAAAGGCCTGTTTTAATTCTTTATCTTCCAGCATATTTCCGTGTAACAGCACTTCTTTGTAAGTCAGTAATCTCTGCTGTACCGCAACAATTTCATTACGGGTATCTTCTGATTCTAAAGCCTGTTGTATGCAAGGAAATACCAATTTATAGAGATTCGCAATTTCCAATTTCACGCTATCATTATTCGCAATTTGCAATTTTTCTTATTTCCTAGCTCTTGATAATTCAAACTTATCTGCCCGTGAGTTAACGCCGTTGTAAGTATGAAAGTCCATGAAACGTAACGTTTTTATCGGCCGAATAATATGCCTTTAATCACTTATGTAAACTGTTCTAAGTCAATATGGTCTGCTTCTTGCTGAAATTAGGTCATAACTGTCTATTCTGGAGGTGCTTATGTCACAAGAACCTATAGTCATTGCGCTGATTGAGCGTAGGAAGCTAGGCAATTGGTCTCAAGAAAAATTAGCGGCTAGCGCAGGGATGAGCTTGAAAACCTATCAACGAATTGAGCGGGGAGAGGCTGATATCAAAATGTCTCAGTATCGTTCGATCACGAGAACCTTGAAAGTTACGGACTTGGATGTCGTACTCGACGTTGTAGGAGCGTCTGAAGCAGCAGCGGAAGATGTAGCTGCTGCTAGTCGTTTGTTAACCAGTGAAGAGCGAATGCTGTTGATTAAACTGATTTTGTCGGTCAAAAAACAGAAGTAGCGTTTTGTTCTAATAGACACTTTCTAATCAATAGTATTGCGAATATGTAGCCTCAAAGAACCAGTCTTCGAATAAACAATGTCAGGTATCGTCTTTTGTCCAGCTAGTTAGAGCTAAAATGATTGTTTCATGGTGAGGTGCTCACTACGGACATGAAACAATTAGTCTACTCTTCCGCGAAGTTGTTTGGTGGTGCTTCTTTGCTTTTTACTTTCTAAACGTCTTTTTTGAGAGCCGCGTGTTGGCTTGGTTGCTCGTCTCACTTTTTGAACTTTTGTTGCTTCTAAGATCAGCTCTTTCAAACGTACCAAAGCATCGTCTCGGTTTTGCTCCTGAGTTCTGTACTGTTGAGCTTTAATGATAATCACACCATCTTTAGTGATACGACCATCTTTATGTGCCAGGAGTTTTTCTTTATAGAAATCGGGTAGGGTTGAGTGCTTTATGTCAAAACGTAAATGTATCGCACTCGATACTTTATTGACGTTTTGACCTCCGGCTCCTTGAGCTCTGATCGCGGTTAGCTGGAGTTCCCAGTCTTGAATTGAAACAGAGTTAGATATTTGTAACATAAACATCCATTTTGAACAGTAATATGGGGTCATGATACTGAATATTGGGTATGGTATCAGTAACTTTCTTAAAGAGTGGTAGTAGTGATGAAAATTGATTTAACGGCGTATGAAGGATTAATCTTTGATATGGACGGTACGTTGATCGATACAATGCCAGCACATGTGAAAGCATGGCAACAAACGGCGGAAGAGTTCGGCTTTTATTTCGAAGCGTCTTGGCTGCATAGCTTAGGTGGAATGCCGAGTTATAAGATCGCTGGTGAGGTAAATAGTAAGTACGGTTTATCGCTCGACCCACAAGCGGTTTCTACGTTTAAAATGGCTTCGTTTGCAGCTATTGAAGACAAAGGAGATATTATCCCTTGTACGTATTCTCTTTTGATAGACCATCTCGGTGACAAGAAGATTGCGGTTGGAACGGGCAGTCAACGCAAGAGCGCAGAACAACTGTTAGATAAAACGGATATCTTGAGTAAGTTGGATATCTTAGTGACAGCGACAGATGTGAAGAATCATAAACCAAACCCTGATACTTTCTTAGCTGCTTGTTTTGGTATGGGTTTACAGCCAAAGCAGTGTGTTGTGTTTGAAGATACTCACCTTGGTAAGCAGGCAGCCCATGCTGCGAATATGGATTGCATTCTGGTAGTCGAAGGGAATACGCTGGAGTTCTACCCCGCACCAAGTTGATTGTTGAGTGAACGACTCTAGAGTGAAATGAATAAGTTAGCGGGGCGGTGGTGCGATGCAGGCTCCCACTATGCAATTTCGCTCATTTCGCTATCAAGGAACAAACATACACTGTTTCTACCTACTGCTTTTGCTTCGTAAAGAGCTAAATCGGCGCACTTATAATTGAGTGCAGGTTCACCTGTTAGGTTGGTTATTCCGCCACTTATTGTAACGACGTTGTCGAACTCGATACTGATCGCGATTCTCAGCCTATTAAGCACATAGTCGGCTTCTTGTGGTGTCGTGTGAGGCAAGATAACCCCAAACTCTTCTCCCCCAATACGAGCCACGAAATCGGTATCTCGGCATTCACGTTGCAGTACCTGTGCTACGGTTTGTATGGCTTTATCGCCATAATCATGTCCAAATCTATCGTTAATGCGTTTGAAATGGTCAATATCCAATATGGCTAAGCAAGATTGCTCGCGAGTAGGGTAACGACTAACGCGAGAACACTCGTCACGAAGCTCCAGGTCGAACTTTCGTCTATTCCAACAGCCAGATAGTGCATCTTTTTCGCTAAGGTTTCTCAATTTATTCTCGAGCTCTTTGCGTTTGCTGATATCAACAAATGATGCAACATAAAATTGAATCACATCTTTTGAGTCTTTGATGGTTTGTATTCGAAGAATTTCCGTGATGAAGGTGCCATCCTTTCGTCGGTTCACCACTTCGCCTTCCCATATCCCTGTCTCTTTAATGACGCTCCACATTTTAATGTAGAACTCTTCATTATATCGGCCAGCGTTAAACAATGAAGGCTGTTTACCTTTTACATCTTCTAACTCGTAGCCACTGACACGGGTGAACTCTTGGTTTACTTTTATGATTCGGTTATTTTTGTCTGTGATTAATAGGGCAGACATACCGTTCATTGCCGCTTTGGCGAGTTGGCTTTCGATACTGTTCTTTTTATGATTTCTGTTCCACAGTACGAAACCTGCAGATATCATTGAAATCAATATCGAGAGTATGATTATCTGAACGACTATGGCGTGATTTTCTTGTTGAAACTGAGTGTTAAATTGATGTTCTTCAATATGAAGAACCATATAAATTGGTCCTTCAAACTGCTTAATCTTAGGGCTGATGTCAGAGTGAAAATACCAGTTTTTACCATCAAAATAGCTGGATGAGGTGCCGCTTTGAATATTCTGCCACAGGCCTGGGGCTAGTTTTGCATACGTCTTGTCTGAACGTGATTCAATCACATGCCCAAATGAATCCTCAGGGTCGGGACCCATGATGACATGACCAGTATTATTAAGGATGACCGGAACTGTCGCTGATGTACCTATCTGGTAATGTAAGCGATCATAGATCTCGCGCATATTTAGGTTAGCAATGAAATAGCCAATAATGTGCTCCCCTACAGTGACAGGCGTCATAATGCGAAGTGTCGGCGAAAAGGGGCGAACTAACTCTCCATTTTCAACTTCTAGATCAATGCCTGTAGCTTTAACTTCTCCAATCTCTAATTCTTGTAGCTTTTTGTAGTAATCGCGAGAGGATTTGTTTTGTAACTCGTGGTCTGGAGTGACACTTGCGTGGCCATCTTTATAGTTGACGCGGAATACTTCATTAGCGTCTAGATCTAGGAAACGCAGTTGAGAGTAGTATTGTTGCCCGTGTGCCAATACAACCCACAGATCCTGCAGTGCTTGTTTGTTAGTAACTGAAGGCTCGGAAATGGAACGAAGTAGGGTCTGTGAGGCGGCAATAGAGGGAACCGCGTTTGATATTTGCTCAACAATAATAGCGAGTTGATGGAAGCTGTATTCGATTTGGTTTTGATTAGACTGTTTGATGTTTAGCGCATACTGGGCTTCAACCCGTTCAAATTCAGAGTTTATATAGAGAGCAGGGACTAATCCTAGGACAAACAAGGTACATAGAAATTGGCTGATCAGTTTTTTTATACTCGTATTCATCACTGTCCTCGAAAAATCAGCGCAATACTATATATTTTGCAGGCCTATTAATGTGATCTTGACCCAAAACTTATAATCAGATGTGCATATTATTTCGTTTTTAATGAAATTTATTGCACTTGGGGTGTTAATTGAGCAATTAGGTATCAGAAACGAGACCTGTCCGCAAATATAATGGGGAGCATAGTACGGACAGGTTATTCTAGATAAAGCGGATTTTTAGCCTATGTCTGGTCGTAATTAACTTAAGCCAACGATGTTTCCTTTGCTATCAATGTCCAACGACATAAAAGCCGGTTTATCCGGTAGGCCTGGCATGGTCATTACATTGCCGCACAGCGCGTAAATAAAGCCAGCACCAGCACACAGTTTTAGCTCCCTAACGGGTACGTCAAACTGAGATGGTGCACCTTTTACGTGTGCTTCTGTCGAGATCGATAGTGGTGTTTTTGCTAAACAAACCGATAGGTCGTTATAGCCATGCAGTTTGAATTCGGCCAGTTGTTTTTTAGCCAGTGGAGATAGCGAGATACTTGCTGCGCCATAGCCAACTTCAGCGACGGCCATCAGTTTTTCTTCTAGGCTTTGCTTTGAGTGATACAACGGCTTAAATTCACTCTGTTTTTGGCAAGCTTTTACTACGGCGTGAGCCAATTTAGTCGCCCCTTCGCCACCCTGACCAAATGCTTCGCTTACTTCAACACTAACGCTTGGGTCGAAGTCGGTGATCATCTGTTTCAAAGCATCGAGCTCTTGAGCTGAATCTTGTGGAAATCGATTGATCGCAACAACGGTAGGCACTTGGTATTGCTTAACGCTGTTGATGTGCCATTTAAGGTTCTCAAACCCTGCAATAAGCGCGTCTTGGTCATCATTAAAGATTGAATCTGGTAGCGGAGTTCCTGGTCTCAAATCGTATAAACCTGAGTTGGCTTTTAGACCACGTAATGTTGCGACAATAACAGCACAATCTGGATTTTTTTTCGATGCTTTCACTTTGATGTTACATGCTTTCTCAAAACCCATATCTGAGCCGAAGCCACCTTCCGTCACGGCAAAGTCACTTAGCTTTAACGCAACCTTATCGGCAATAATAGAAGAGTTACCGTGTGCGATGTTAGCGAATGGCCCCGCGTGGATTAGGGTAGGAACCCCTTCAAGGGTTTGCATCAATGTTGGCTCTATGGAGTCTTTCATTGTGACTGTCATAGCACCTGCTACGTTGAAGTCATCTGCAGTTAATGGCAAGCCTTGGTTGTTGTATGCGAGTACCACTCGTCCGATACGCTTTCTTAAATCTTGGAGGTCATCAGTGAGAGCAAGAATAGCCATCAGCTCTGAAGCGGCTGAGATGTCAAAGCCATCCTCGCGCTCAAAGCCATTAATTGTTTTGTCTGCTTCGTTCTTGCCAACCGTGATCATACGCAGTGCGCGGTCATTGTGGTCAAGTACACGTCGCCACACGATTCTGCGTGGGTCGATATCCAGAGCTTTTAAGCCTGAGCGAGCCTCAAAGGCTTCTAACCCTTCACGTTGCTCATGATACAAACGAGCGTCAATAGCGGCAGATGCGAGGTTATGAGCGACTGTTACGGCATGAATGTCGCCAGTCAGGTGAAGGTTCAATTGCTCCATTGGGGCAACTTGTGAATAGCCACCGCCGGCTGCACCACCTTTTACACCAAATACCGGGCCCATTGAAGGTTGGCGAATGCAGGCCATAGCGGATTGGTTAATCTTTGCTAGACCTTGTGCTAGTCCGATAGTGGTGACGGTTTTGCCCTCACCAAGAGGCGTCGGTGTGATGGCCGTAACCACGACTAATTTACCATCTTGTTGGCTAGCGAGGCGTTCAAGTGATGTGAGAGACACTTTAGATTTGTATTGCCCTAATGGCTGATGTTCGTTGTGGTGCAGGCCAGCTTGCTTGGCAACTTCACTGATGTTTTTAAGGGGAGTAGAGCGACAAATATCAATATCAGACAGCATATTTGATCCTTATATCAGAACCGAAAGGTGGTACGTAAACGTTTGCGTGGCGATAGTACTGTATAAATTTGCCAAGTAAAGGCAAACCACATCAATTATGTGCTGGAAGATAACAGATCTAAAGAGTCATTGCGCGAGATCAAATCTTAAACGAGAAAAATATTCGATCTGATGTATCCGCCCCATGAACCCACGGGGCGACTTGTCAGTGTTTGAAGTTCCAAGGCA